>JBDKRF010000248.1:0-7167 GCA_039683525.1 Clostridiaceae bacterium | reverse complement strand
TCTTGCGGTAATAATCCAGCCCGTCGCCGCCGCCATACAGCGCCAGCTTCGGCTCAAACTTCAGCTCCGGCTGGAGCTGCTGCATATCGTCCAGCGTCAGATACGGCGGGTTGCAGACGATCAGATCAAACTTGCCGCCGATCCCCTGAAACAGGTCGCTTTCGTGGAAGGTTACGATCGCCTCGTTGCGCTCAGCGTTTTCTGTTGCGAGATCGATCGCATCTTTGCTGATATCGGAAGCAGTCATCTGGACTTCTGAATTTTTTGCAATCGAAATACCGACGCAGCCGCTGCCGGTGCAGAGGTCGAGACAGGTATGATATCCGCGCTCGCGAATCATTTGAATCGCGGTTTCAACGAGAAGCTCGGTATCCTGCCGCGGAATCAAGACGCGCTCATCTACATAGAACGGAAGCCCGTAGAACTCCCATTCGCCGAGGATATACTGCACGGGTTCGCCGGTCAAGCGCCGCTTGACCATGTCGCCAAGGTCCGAAAGCTGCTCATCCAGCAGTATCATGTCGGCGTGTATACTCAGTGCGCCGACGTCGATTCCGGCAATTGTCGCAACAAAGATCTTCGCCTGTTGCAGGGCTTCTTCCTGCGCAACAGGTTCTATCATGATCTTCGCTTCTCGAACTGCTTCGGAAATTTTGATGTTCATTCTGCTACCTGATCTGATTGTTCGATTGTATTCTCCGAACCTGCTTTTTCCGGTTCTTCCAGTTGTACGCCTTCTCCTGTTTCGGACGTGGTTCCCTGCGTCTCTTCCTGCGGGAGTACGCCGTCGTTGATCGCGAGGTTAAACGCCGCGATCGCGACCTCCAGCATCTCTGTTTCCGGCTCGCGCGTGGTTAGGTACTGTAAGCCCAGTCCCGGCGCGCGGATGATCCGCGCCCAGAGCGCGTCTGACGCTGCGGCAAGCTTGAGCACCTCATACGCCAAACCCGCGACCAGCGGCAGGAAGATCAATCGTGTGAGTACACGCAGGAAAAGATTTTCTGCATACGGCAACATCGCGAAAAACAGGATCGATACCGCCATCACGAGGAAGAGATAGTTCGTTCCGCAGCGTGCATGCAATCTCGAATACTTTTTCGCGTTTTCGGGCGTCAGCGGCGCATCGTGCTCATAGCAGGCGATGGTCTTATGCTCTGCGCCGTGATACATATAGACGCGGCGAATGTCCTTCATCAGCGAAATCGCCGTGATGTAGCCTAAGAAGATAAATAGCCGAACAAAGCCTTCCACAAGGCTCTTCCAGATGCGAGGCGCGTTTTCATTCCAATGAATCAACTGGGTCACCAGTGAGGGCAGCAGAACAAACAATCCGATTGCAAGTGCGGCAGCCAATACAACCGCGATGACGATGGCGATGTCCATCACATCCTTGCCGGTCTTCTTGGCAAGCCATTTTTCAAAGCGGGTCGGCTCTTCGTCGATGGTTTCGCCGTAGAGCTCCGCCGAGCGCGTCATCATCTTCATACCCGTCGCAAGAGAGTCGACAAACGCGACCACGCCGCGCACGACCGGCCACTTGAGAATCGGGCTTTTACCGATTTCCTTCCGGGGTGTAAATTCCGTTTCTATCGTGCCATCCGCTTTTCGAACGGCAAGCGCGATGCCCCCGCTCATGGTGCGCATCATGACGCCTTCCATGACAGCCTGACCGCCAACCGAGCATCGTTTCATGATTTGTTCCCCTTACTTGCATTCCCGTGCATGGCGAATGAAATTTCGCGTTTCATTTCCTGCATGGTTCCGATCATTGTACCATATGCCGGAATCACCGGGCAAGAGAAACCCGGTATCCTGTGTCCGGACGGCCGGGCAAGAAAAAACCTCCCCTGTAACGGGAAGGTTTTCACGCTTTTTACAGACCGTAACGCTTTTTGAAACGGTCAACACGTCCGCCGCTGTCCACAAGCTTCTGTTTGCCAGTGAAAAACGGATGGCACTTGCTGCAGATTTCGACAGACAGGTCTTCTTTCGTCGAACCGGTCTTGAAGGTCTCGCCGCAAGCACAGCGAACAGTAGCTTCGCCGTATTTCGGATGGATATCCTTCTTCATGCTTGATCACTCCTTTAAAACACTACCAAAAGTTAGTATAGCGATTAGATGCAAAAAAATCAATACTTTTCTGAATATTTTGGGTGTTTTTGCGTACACCCTATGCAGAGAATGCGTCTTATTTGCCAAAGCGGCTCGTGGACATGTTTGTATAGCCGTCTTTTTCGTAAATACCGACCCAATCCTTGAGCCGCTGGAGGAATTCCTCATTGTTGTTGGTCTTCTCCAGCATGCTGATGAGATGCTCCGTTACATCAGCCGTGTTGCCGCCCGCGAGCACTCTGCGGATGGTGCGTACCGCTTCCAGCTCCTCCAAAGAGAGCAGCAGGTCTTCCCTGCGCGTGCCGGATTTGTAGATATCGATGGCCGGGAAGATTCTGCGTTCACTGAGCTTGCGATCCAGATGGATCTCCATGTTGCCCGTGCCCTTGAACTCTTCATAGACCATGTCGTCCATGCGGCTGCCCGTCTCGGTCAGCGCGGTTGCGATCACGGTGAGACTTCCGCCGTTTTCAATCTTTCTCGCGGCGCCAAAGAAGCGCTTGGGTTTATGCAGCGCGCCCGGATCCATACCGCCGGAAAGCGTACGCCCTGTCGGCGGAATCGTGAGGTTGTAGGCACGTGCAAGGCGGGTTAAGCTGTCCATCAAAATGACGACGTCCTTGCCCATCTCGACCAGACGCATCGCGCGCTCCTGCACCATCTCCGCGACGCGGGTGTGGTGCTCCGGCAGCTCGTCGAAGGTGGAATATAGCACCTCGCCCTTGATGGAGCGCTGCATATCGGTCACTTCTTCCGGCCGCTCGTCGATGAGTAATACGATCAGGTGTGCTTCGGGATAGTTTGTTGCAATTCCGTTGGCGATGCTCTTGAGCAGCGTGGTCTTACCTGCCTTCGGTTGGGACACGATCATCGCGCGCTGGCCTTTGCCGACGGGTGCGATGAGGTCGATGAGGCGAATAGCTAAGCTGTTTGTGCCCGGCAGTTCAAGCGTATAGCGCTCATGCGGAAACACCGGAACGAGCTCTTCGTAAGACTTGCGGTCTACGATGCTCTCGGGCGACTCGCTGTTGACCGCCGTGATGTAGAGGAGCGCGAGGAAACGCTCACCCTCTTTCGACGGGCGGGTCTTGCCGGTAACCATATCACCCGTGCGCAGGTTAAAGCGGCGAATCTGCGCGATGGAGACGTATACATCATGCTGACCGGAGAGATAGTTTTCACTGCGCAGGAAGCCGTACCCATCCGGTAATACTTCCAGCACACCCTCCGCGTCACCGCAATCTCCGGTCTGAAGGATTTCAGGAACGGCGGGATTGCTCGTGCCATAATCCTTGTTGTAATAGCCTTCGGGATTGCGCGGGCGGAAGTTACGGTCGCCTTCAAAGCCGGCCTGCTCCGCGCCAAAGCTCGCAGCGTTAAATCCCTGCTGAAAGTTGGGTTGCTGTTGCTGGTAGCCTGTTTGCTGCGGATAGCTACTCTGCTGCTGATAGGCGTTTTGTTGATAATTATTGCGTTGATATCCGCTCTGCTGATACCCGCCTTGCTGATAGCCGCTACTCTGCTGCTGATAGTTTTGCTGATAGCTGCCCTGCGGCGAATATTGTCTTCTCTGATATCCGTTCTGCTGCTGGCGGTTATCGTAATAGGGTTTGTTTTGCTGATAGGGGCGCGGCGTATATCCTGATCTGCGGTATCCGCCATCCGCGTCCTGCGGCATTCCTGCGCCGGACATGTCGCCAGTCGGTTCGCCTGGCATAGACTCCTCCGCTGTGTGTTGCGGTGCGAAGGATTCCGGCACCGCCTCGCCTGCTTCCTCAGAGGACGGCGAATCGGAAGGCACTACGCCTCCTCCCATAATGATCTCAACAAGATCATTTTTTCGATATTTTGTTAACGATTTCACACCCTGTAGCTTTGCGATTTCGCGCAAATCTCCAAGGCTCTTCGCCTCCAACTGTTCCTTGTTCAACTGTGTACTCCTCTCTACGGTAAGACCAACTGCCTGTTCAACATCAAGAAGCTGATTCGAAGTGATATGATTGATATATAATCATATCGTTCGGCAGTTTTTTTGTCAATATACACCACTCTTTTTTCACAACAGACTAAACGCAATCCGACTTATCACGTCATTCTCGCTTGTTTCGCTGTTCCGGATCAACCGTTTGCCGCTGTTTCGCCATCCATGCACTGATTCAGTTCCTATGTTACGATTGTTTGATCAAATCAAGGTCTGTATTCGATCAAATCTAACTCCTTTCTTCGAAATTCAGTTGATCAAGCGCCCGTCTTCATCGAAGAACGCAATGAACCTGTTGTAAAATATCCTTGTTCCTGTAACCAAATTGAAAACCTATTGTGCCTTCTCTTTCCATTTTTCGCGAATTATGCTAAGATACACACCATGGCGAGCAGACCTACAGAACGAATCGAGCATACTAAAACCGGATTACGCATCCGGCCGCGTTATCTTATTCTTTTTTTCATTTTGACAATTTTCGTGCTCGGCGGCGTTTATCTTTCGCAGAGGACCAAGTTGTCGAGCATTGCCGAAGAAAAGATTGTGTTGCAGGCGAAACTCGACGCAAAAAAGGTTGAGCAGGAGCGCCTGGAGCGCATGTTGGAATACATGCAGACAACGGATTACAAGATTCAATACGCGCGCGAAAAGCTTGGATACGTGTTTGAAGACGATTGGAAATTCTACGACGATTCTACCGAAACCAAGATTACGCCAAAGATGGCGGAGACGCCAACGCCCTTACCCGCATTGACGACGCCGTCTGCGAAACCAAGCCCAACGCCGACGCCGATGCCCACCACTGCGCCGAACGTCACAGTCGTTACGATGGGACCATAACGTAAATGAAACTGCTGGTTTTTGATATCGGAAGCAATTCCGTCCGCACCCTTCGCGTGACCCAGGATGCGCTCGCTTTGCCGCAATTCTCCGGAAAACGCGTGTATACCACGCGTCTAGCGGAAGGGTTAGCCGAGTCCGGCGCGCTCTCATCGGCTCGTATGCTTCAATCCCTGCTCGTGATACGCTCGCTTCATAACGAGTACACGGCGCAGGGTTTTTTATCGTATGCGTATGCAACCAGTGCCGTCAGAGATGCCGCAAACGGCAAAGACTTTATCCGCTCCGTCGAAGACATCATCGGTAAGCGTCATGCTCGCATCCTCACGGGAGAAGAAGAAGCTGCGTTTGCGCAGCAGGGCGCGAACCCGGAAGGCGGCCGCATCATCCTCGATATCGGCGGCGGCAGCACGCAGATTGTTCGCCCTAGTGCCCGCGAGAGTTGGCCCATCGGCTGCGTTCGCGCAAAAGACCTTGCTCCAGGGCCCGATCTTCTCTCGATCACCGAGTCGCTCTATCCGATCCTTTCGGGATTATTCGGCCCGCCGGAGCTGGGTGAGCGGCTGGATCGCCCGGTGCTGTCCAGCGAACGGCAGCTTCAGCAGGGGTCTCCGCTCGGCGTTGGCGGAACGATCACGACGCTGGCGCTCCTGTGCGAAGGAAAAGACGCTTTTACGACCTGGCAGGGTGAGAAACCGATCGATTCGATCACGTTACGCGCCGTGCTCAACGCCCTCGATCAAATGGGAGACGATCATCGTGCCAAGATCCCACTGCTGAAGGATCGCCATGATGTCATTCTCCACGGTGGCGTGATTCTGCAATATCTCATGGAACGGTTGCACTGCAATAGAGTCGTCGCGACGCTCTCGGACGGTCTCGACGGATACGCTTATCATCTACTGAAAACCATCCGATAATTGAATTATTGAAACAAAAAGCGGTGCTCCGGTTGGAGCACCGCTTCTGTATTCTTCTCGTGTTAGGGTTTCGGCGCCGGAGTTGCTTCCGGCAGGGGCGACGGCGTTGCACCGACCACGTCACTAAAGTTCATATCCGACTTGTTGCCAATGACGATGGTCAAGTCCACATATGATCCGTCACGATAGACCTTGAGCTTCAGCTCATCGCCGATCATGCAGCCGAGTACGATATTCACCAGTTGCTGGTGGGTGGTGATGGTTTCCCCGTTTGCTTCCGTGATGATATCGCCCGCCAATACGCCGGCTTGATCCGCCGGTCTGCCCTTGACGACGCTCTCAACCAATGCCCCGACGGGAACACCGAGTTCCTCCGCCATGGCTTCATCCAGTGTGCTGACCGTTACGCCGATGCCCGGGCGCTCGATATAGCCCTTGGTGATCAGTACCTGCATGATCTTCTGCACCTGATTGATCGGCAATGCAAAGCCTATGCCTTCTGCGCTGACCGCGTTACCCATCTCATCGTAACCCGCCGTGATGGTTTTGGCGCTGTTAATGCCGATGACTTCACCGTTCATGTTGATCAGAGGTCCGCCGCTATTGCCAAAGTTGATCGCGGCATCCGTCTGCAAATAGGTGTTGGTGTAGTTATCAATGGTGACTTCACGCTTGGTTGCGCTCACGATGCCGAATGTAATCGTATTTGCGAGCTCATCCGTCGAGAGCGGGTTGCCGATGGCGAGCACGTATTCGCCGACGCGCACTGCGTCCGAATTGCCGAGTTTCAGCGGCTGGAGATTTGCGCCATCCACCTTCAGTACGGCGATATCCGTCTCGTTGTCAGAGCCGATCAGCGTAGCGTTGCGCTCCTGATCCTCGCCATACACTTTAACGGTGACCTTGCTCGCGCCTTGCACAACGTGTGCATTCGTCAGAATATAGCCTTCGCTGGAGACGACAAAGCCCGTGCCGCTGCCGTAGAGCTCGTCGATCTTCTTGCCTTTGGCGTTCTCCACCTGCACATAGTTGAGTACGCCAACGACACCGGGAGATACCGCATCGTAGATGTCCGGAATGGGGTTGTCCACCATGCCGGGCAGCGTGGGCGCAGTTCCGTCCAGGTCAGGCATGACCCGGTCGTTCTCCGGAACAACGGGTGTCGGGGTTGCTGCGGGCTCTGCCGTGGCTTCTTGATTGTCCGTGGGCGGTTCGGTGGCATCCGAGTCTGCGTGCGGCGTCGGGGTTAAGTCGACGATTGCATAATCCGGTGTCGAGACGCCAAGCAGGTTGGGCCAGAATAGGCCGGTAAC
>JBDKRF010000247.1:0-2530 GCA_039683525.1 Clostridiaceae bacterium | reverse complement strand
GTTCGAAATGGGGTTCCAAGATCGGCAGGAGGCGGTCGATGAATGTTTTCATAAGGCCGGTAACGCCGTCCATATAAATGGGCGAAGCGAGGACGACGATATTGGAATTGACGAATTTGCGGATGAGGCCAGGCATATCATCATTGATAGGGCACTGGCCATGTTTATCGCCGAAACATTCGAAGCATCCGGTGCACGGCCTTACTATTCGGTCAACGAGCGAGATGCTATCGACGCGGCAGCCACAATCACAGGCTCCGGCGAGAAATTCGTCGACCATGAATTGAGTGTTGCTTTTCCCTCCCCATTGGGAGCCGTTAAAGGCCGTAATCTTCATCTTCATCCCCCTTCAAAGTTGCGAATACAATAGTTGTTTAGAATTTACGGCAGTAAAGCCATCGAAATAAGGCGAGCGTTGTGCAGAGCGGCTTGCCTTATCTAAACGTTAGCAAGATTGCAAAACAAGGTCAAGGTGAAGATGGGAAAAAAAATTAAAATGGAAAAAATGGGGAAAGGGTGTAGTGAGAAGTGAGTAGTTCGGGAGTTCTAAGTTCAAAGTTCTAAGTTCAAAGTGCGAAGAGGGAAGAAGTGCACAGTGCTCAGTGCCCAGTGCCCAGTGCTCAGTGGCCAGTGCGACGAGACCAATTCGGATATCCTTTTAGAGTCTTGAAATTGTTTTGTCGGAGTCATCGGTTTTGCGTTTGCGTTTTTTCAGCTGGTAGTATTTTGTCGGCTGGGTGCTTGCGGTTTGCGCGGTCTGGATCTGCGCGGTTTGAGGCTGTGCGTTTTTGGCTACCGGCTCAGTAGTGGGAACCTTTTTTTTGGTCGAATCGATAGTGTTGGGATCTATCGGTATCGGCGGGAGGCTATTAATTTGCCTGTAATTGGCGAGTTCTTCCGGTTTAAGCGAGCCGCGGTAGATGTGCGGAGATATGAAAACCATCAATTCAGAATTGACGACGACTTCCTTGTCTCGGCCGAAGAGTTTGCCCACGACGGGTATCGAGCCTAAGACGGGGATCTGGTCGCGGAGTTTGGATTTTTCTTTTCTGCGAAGGCCGCCCATTATAACGACCTGGCCATCGCGAAGAAGGAGGTTGGATTTTGCGCGGCGTGTGTCAATTATCGGGATGTTGTTAATGCCGAAGGTGCCTGTGTTGATATTCTGTTCCGGGGTAACGGTGAGCATGATGCTGTTGTCGTCGTTGATCATGGCAGTTACTTCAAGCTTTACGCCGACTTCCTTGAACTGTGTGGACGCGAAAGAGCCGCCCTGTGAAGAATCAAACTGCTCCTGATACGGGATTTCCTCGACAGTTTCAACGCTGGCGGATTTTCCGCTGACCACTCGGACGGTCGGCTTTGCGAGGATCTCGATCTGACGCTTGGTTTGGAGGAGGTGAAGGACATTGCGGACAGTGCCGACGACAATGCTGATATCAGCGCCGCTGCCAACCGAGTTGTACGCGGTGGCGTTTGCGATAGTGTCGTCGTTAGCGGGGTTGGCGCTAAGGCGTGATGTGAAATTTTGTCGATAGGCAGGGTTGTCGGTATTAGTAGAGAGCATGTCCCAGTTGAATCCGATATCGGTATCGGAATCGAGGGCGACATCGACAATGGCTACCTCGATCTCGATGATCTGCGGGGTTTTGTCAATTTTGCGAACCTGAACGAGAATTTTATCGAGGTTATCGCGGGTATCGCAGATTATGAGCGAATTGCTTGCGGCATCGACAGCGATGGAGCCGAAGGGGGTGAGCATTTTTTCGAAAACGGTTTTGAGGTTTTCGGAGCCGAGGACTTTGATCATTACGGTTTCGACAAAAAGCTCGGGTTTTGCCTGGACGGGCGGCATCTGGGGAGCGAGTTCGATATCCTGCGGATCCAACATTTCCGGTACTTTTGCGGCGGGGGTTACCTGCGCGAAAGGATTTTCTCTACCGATGGCAATATTGGGAGCGAGTTCCGCGCCGGATTCGCCCAAGGCAAGGCAAGCGGGGAAAAGCATCGCCGGTATTATAAAGAGGGCATGTATACGACTCATTTTGTACCTCCCTGTTCTATTACATAGATCGAGATGATCATCGAACATTCGACGCGGGCGTTTTTTGCCGAGAGCGCAACGTCGCTGACCGTGAGTTTGTGATTATACTGCGATATCTGTTTTATCATGTTCACAATGGAATCGAACTTTCCTATGACACTGAGAGCAGCGCGGTGCGTCGATATGCCGCTTTGCACAACGGAGGGCGTGCTTTTGTCCGCGTTTTCAGTGAGAAGTTTTAGCGAAGTGATGCTGACACCATTCTGGGTTGCAATGGTTTCAAGTTCCGTGAAGAAAAGCTGCGCGCTTTCGAGATTGAAGAATTTTTTTTGCAGTACGGCGACCTCGGCAGAGAGCTTTTGGGCCTCGGTTTTTTTCAGCTGCGTTATAACATTCATCTGCCTGCCTTTTTTGCAGAAACTATCGGTGTGGGCAGCGTAGACCTGCGCGGTTTTAAGCGATGCCAAATGCGGATGGACGAGCCAA
>JBDKRF010000246.1:0-10809 GCA_039683525.1 Clostridiaceae bacterium | reverse complement strand
GACATGCTGTCGAACTAGTAAAACAAGGGACAGGATGAGGCTTAGGCCTCCCTTGATAAAAGCAATACAGCGGAGGTACTTATAATGAGCAACACGATATGGATCGTCCTTGGTGTGTTCGCGGGATTGATCGCACTGATTCTGATTCTCAAAGCAGTGCGTGCGCGTCAGGATCGCCTCTACGGTGACGAAGAAGAAACCGCAGAAGTCAAAACTGCGGCAGCACCCGCCATCGCAAACCGCGCGGAACTTGCCGCAGTGGTCGCCAGCTGCATCGCAGAAGTGATGGGCAAAGATGTTTCCGGCCTTCGCATCGTCTCGATCAAACAGGTCAACTAATACAGACACAGCATCCATCTGAACAAACAATTTCACATATAGTAAATTATCGGAGGTAATTATGCGCAATTTTCTTGTTAACGTGAACGGAACGCAGTATGAAGTAGCCGTTGAAGAAATCGACGGAAAAGCAGCCCCGGCCGTGAAGCCCGCTCAGGCAACTGCGCCTGTTGCCGCACCCGTTGCGGTCGCAGCCGGTGCAACCAAGGTGACCGCGCCGATGCCCGGAACCATCCTCGGCGTCAGCGTCAAGGAAGGCGAAGTGGTCAAGGCAGGCCAGACGATCTTTGTGCTCGAAGCCATGAAGATGGAAAGCGACATCGTTGCCCCCGTCAACGGAACCGTCAGCGGCGTTGCCGTGGCAAAGGGTGCGTCCGTTTCCGCGGGCGATCTGCTCTGCTCCATCCAATAAGCGAATTCTCCCGCAACGGATCGCTGGCAGTGCCGGCGCTTCAAGCGCTCCCTTTTTCATGATACCGTGGTGACGCATGCGGGAATATGGAAGCCCGCCTTGCGCCGCATAAAAGGAGAAAACCAAATGAGCAAATTATTCATTACCGATACGATCCTCCGCGATGCGCATCAGTCTCTGGCTGCGACGCGTATGCGTGTTGAGGATATGCTTCCGGCCTGCGAAGTGCTCGATTCCATCGGGTACTGGTCGCTGGAAGTCTGGGGAGGAGCGACATTTGACGCATGCCTCCGTTTCCTCAATGAAGATCCGTGGGATCGCCTGAGAAAGCTCCGCAAAGCCCTGCCCAACACCAAGCTGCAGATGCTGTTCCGTGGACAAAACATCCTTGGCTACAAGCATTATGCCGACGACGTGGTGGAGCAGTTCTGCAAAAAAGCCATCGAAAACGGGATCGACGTGATCCGCATCTTTGACGCGGTCAACGACATCCGTAACCTCGAAAGTGCAATCCGCTTTACGAAAAAGTACGGCGGCATCTGCGAACCCGCCATCAGCTACACGGTTTCGCCCGTGCACAACCATGATTATTTCATCCAGATGGCCAAAGAGCTCGAGCAGATGGGTGCGGATACGATCTGCATCAAGGACATGGCAAACCTTCTGCTGCCGTACGATGCGTATTCGCTCGTTTCGCGCCTGAAGAAGGAAGTCAGTGTTCCGATTCACCTACACACCCACAACACCACCGGCACGGGCGACATGGTCTATCTCATGGCGGCGCAGGCCGGCGTGGATATCGTGGACACCGCGCTGTCCCCCTTTGGCAACGGTACGTCGCAGCCCGCGACCGAGCCGCTGGTCGCAACCCTCAAGGGAACCGACCGCGACACCGGCCTTGACCTCGTCAAGCTCTCCGAAGCCGCGAAGATCATGCGTCCCATTGCGGACCGTATGATTGCGGACGGCACGATCTCCGTCAAATCTCTCGGCGTGGATACGAACACGCTGCTGTATCAGGTACCGGGCGGCATGCTCTCTAACCTGATCTCTCAGCTCAAAGAAGCGGGTAAATCCGACAAGTACTATGAAGTGCTCGAAGAGGTCCCGCGTGTGCGCAAAGACTTCGGCTATCCGCCGCTGGTCACGCCCACGAGCCAGATCGTCGGCACGCAGGCTGTGCTGAACGTCATCAACGGCGAACGCTACAAGGTGTTCACCAAGGAGTCCAAGGCACTGCTGCACGGCGAGTACGGCACGCTGCCCGCTCCGGTCAATGAAGAAGTGCGCCGCAAGGCGATCGGTGACGCGGAAGTGATCACCTGCCGTCCAGCGGATCTGCTCAAGCCTGAGCTGGAGTCCTACCGCGAAGAGATCAAGGATCACATTCGTCAGGAAGAAGACGTACTCAGCTATGCGCTCTTCCCGCAGGTTGCGCTCAAGTTCTTTGAAGCGCGCGAAGCCGCGGAGCGTAAAGCGAAAGAACCACAGCAGGACGATGGCGTCCGCACGCTGTATGTGGAGGACATTGGCGCATAACGTATGAGACATCTGCCGAACATTCTATCGGGAATACGGCTCGTTCTCGTTGGCGTTTTTGTGATGCTCTTTCGGGCAGGCAGATATCTGCCTGCCCTGTGCGTATTCTTATTTGCGTTTTTCACCGACGTGCTGGATGGCCAGATTGCGCGCGCCAATGGATGGGTTTCCAATGTTGGTAAGCTCTTGGATCCGCTCGCGGACAAGCTGATGACGCTTGCCGCACTGGTTTGCATCTATATGGGTAAACAAAAGCCGATGTATCTCGTGCTGTTCCTGCTCATGGCGCTCAAGGAGCTGTTGATGGTCATTGGCGGTGTGTTTATGGCAAAGCGCAAAGTAGTAGCGATGGCGGGCTGGCCAGGCAAACTCGCAACCGGGCTCTTCGCGGTTGGGGTAATGCTGTCGCTGCTATCGTTCCTATCGCTGCGAGTGGAGCCATACAACCTCATCATTCTTGGGTTGGCGACCGCGATGTCTTACTTTGCTCTGGCGTACTATGGTGTGACACAACTGCCGTATGCGTTTCCAAAGAAAACGGAAGCCGTAGTTAACGAGAAACAACAGAGCAAAGGCTAAGCGCCGGAACGGCGTAACTTCCGGAAAACGCTTGCAAAAGTGGATTAACACTGATATAATGCTGATGTTGGATGATTGAACTTTTAGCGGAGAGTGGGCAAAACCCACTCTTTCGTTTTGAAGGGTGCTTTTTCAAGCAATAACGTGAAAGAAAGCCACCCGTTCCGGTAAGTTATTTAATAGGATAGGGTGCTTTTTCAAGCAATTTCGCGAGTGAAAGCCACCCATTCTGGTAAGTTGATTGATAAGAAAGGGTGCTTTTTTTCAGCGCCTGTGGCCGATACACATCGATTTTTCGCGCGAGAGATACCAGTCTACGCCGGAGCGAATCGAGTTGGCAACCACTTTGGAGGAAGATATTTGAACACAGCACAAAAGGTAGAGCAACTGCTCAAGCAGCCCGTCGCGGAGCTTGGCTATGAGCTATGCGATGTCGAGTTTATCAAGGAATACGGGGACTGGGTGCTCACGCTGTTTATCGACAAAGAAGGCGGCGTCAATATTGACGACTGCGAGCGCGTCAGCCGCGCGGTCGATCCGCTGCTGGACGAAGCAGACCCCATCGAGCAGGCATATATGCTCTCCGTCTCTTCACTCGGACTTGACCGCCCGCTGAAGAAGGATGCGGACTTTACCCGCAACATCGGCAAGCGCATCGAGATCAAACTCTTTGCACCCAAGAACGGAAAAAAAGAATTTGTCGGCGAACTGGTCAGCTTTGACGAGACGGGCATCGTCGTCCGCCTTGATAGCGGTGAATTGGTGCTCGAGCGAAAGGCAATTGCTCTTGCGCGGCCGGAGATCGTTTTTTAATAAAACAAGAAACGTCAGAATGAAACATGACGATCAGAATGAATTGTGACGATAGGGATTATTTTTAAGGAGTAGATAGGATGAACACAGAGTTTGTCGAAGCATTGAATGCGCTTGAAAAGGAGCGTGGAATCAGCAAGGATGTGTTGATTCTCGCCATCGAAGCGGCTCTAACCTCGGCTTATAAGCGTAACTATGGCGCCACGGCGAACGTACGTGCGCAGATTGATCCGCGCAGCGGCGAGTTTCGCATTTACGCCTCCAAGACGGTGGTGGAAGAGGTCGAAAACCCGATCAACGAGATCTCGCTTGCGGATGCAAAGCACGTCAACGTGCTTTATGAAGTGGGCGACGTGCTCGAAGAAGAGGTCAAGGCGAAGGAGTTTTCACGCATCGCGGCGCAGACTGCCAAGCAGGTTGTCGTGCAGCGCATTCGCGAGGCGGAGCGCGGCGTCATCTACGAGGAGTACGTCGAAAAAGAAAACGAAGTGCTCACCGCTATCGTTCAGCGCGTGGAGAAGGGCAACGTCTATGTCGAGCTCGGCAAGACGGACGGCATCCTGACCCCGAATGAGATGATTCCCGGCGAAACCTATGAGAACAACGACCGCATCAAGGTCTATGTGCTCGAAGTGCGCAAGGACAGCAAAGGACCGCAGGTCCTCGTCAGCCGCACGCATCCGGGTCTCGTGAAGCGTCTCTTTGAGCTGGAAGTGCCGGAGATTCAGACCGGTGTGGTGCAGATTAAGTCCATTGCGCGCGAGGCGGGATTCCGCACCAAGATCGCCATGCATTCCACGGATATGCAGGTGGACGCGGTCGGTGCCTGTGTCGGCCAGCGCGGCGCGCGCGTTGAGCGCATCGTCAACGAGCTGCACAATGAAAAGATTGACATCATCGAGTGGGATTCCGACTCGGCGGTCTATATCGCAAAGGCGCTCAGCCCCGCAAAGGTGCTGATGGTCTATATCAACGAAGAAGAGAAGGCGGCGAAGGTCATCGTGCCGGATACTCAGCTTTCCCTCGCGATCGGCAAAGAGGGGCAGAATGCCCGCCTTGCCGCGAAGCTGACCGGCTGGAAGATCGACATCAAGAGCCAGTCTCAGGCGGAAGAAGCGATGGACGCCTTCTACCGCGAAGATGAAACGGGAGAAAGCGAGGCGTAACGCTTGGCGAAGAAGATTCCCATGCGGATGTGCGTCTCCTGTCGGGAGATGCAACCCAAGAAGGAGCTCGTACGCATTGTGCGAACCCCGGAAGGCGCGGTGATTCTGGACACGACAGGCCGCGCAAACGGACGGGGCGCATACCTTTGCAAGAAGAGCACCTGTCTGGAGAAGGCGATCAAGTCCCGTGCGCTGGAACGCGCGCTGGAGACGAAGATTGAGAACGAAACATACGATACCCTGCGCGCGCAGTTTGCACAATATCATGAACAACAAGCTGAATAGTGCAATCGGGTTTGCGATGAAGGCGGGGCGCCTGAAGTCCGGCGATTTTGTAACCGAAAAGCTCCTGCGTGCAAAAAACGCAAAGATCGCGCTGATCGACAAGACCGCCTCGGACAACACAAAGGATAAATATCACGATATCTGCGATCATAGCGGCATTGAACTGGTCGAGGTAGAAGAGCTCGGCCGCTGGATCGGAAAACCGGGGCGCATGGTCGCCGCGGTAACGGACGAGGCGTTTTCGCAGATGATACGCCGCGCGCTGGCACAAAACGAAGAGAAACCGACAGATAAGTAAGAGTGCATCCAAAAGATGCAAGAGAATAAGCAATCAGACATACGCGCCTCCGCCTTTGCAAAGCGGACGGCGAAAAACGCGGGGGTAAGGACGTAAATGGCAAAAAACAATTTTCTCGAATCGGCAAACGGAATTCAGAAGACCACAAAAGAACTTCTGGAGAGGCTGACGCTGACGCAGAGCTCCGTTGGAGAGCTGCTTGTTTCAGTTCGCCATTCCGAGAGCGATCTTCTTGAAAAGGAGGAGCAGAAGCGTAAAGCGCGCGAAGAGCGCGAGCGTATGGAGCGCCTGCGCGACTTGCTCGACTCCGATCAGGATCACGCCGCACATGCCGGAGGAAGAGACGACGACGAACTGCCGCAGCAGCCTTCCAAGGCGGAAGCGCCAAAGAAACAGGAGACTGAAGCGAAAGCGTCCGCCGCGGAAAAACCCGCCGTGGAAAAACATGTTTCCGAAACGAACGAGGCACAGGAAAGTGCCGCGCCGATGCATACGACGGAAAAGAGCGCCGCAGAGAAAACCGTCTCTGAGACCAGCGCTTCTGAACAGAGCGCGCCGCAACAGCCCGCAGCGGAGCAGCCCGCTCAGCAGACGGTTGCTGCCGAGCAGCCGAAAGCACAGCCGGAGCAGCAGATTCCTGCCAGCACGCCGGATGTGCCGAGAAAAGGCCCGAACAGCGGCTATGAAGCGCACGCAATCTCGCAGGATGACCGCCGCCGCCCGCAACAGCAGGGAAGCGGAAACTATCCGCCGCGTCAGGACGGCTATCAGCCGCGTCCGCAGCAGGGCAGCAACTACCCGCAGCAGGGCAACGGTTATCAGCCGCGTCCGCAACAGGGCAACGGTTATCAGCCGCAGCAAGGCAACGGCTATCAGCCGCGTCCACAGCAGGGCAACGGCTATCAGCCGCAGCAAGGCAGCTATCAGCCGCGTCCGCAGCAGGGCAACGGTTATCAGCCACAGCAGGGTAACGGCTATCAGCCGCGTCCGCAGCAGGGCGGCAACTATCCGCAACAGGGTAACGGTTACCAACCGCGCCCGCAGCAGACTGGCGGTTATGCACCGAGACAAGACGGCTACCAGCCGCGTCCGCCGCAGCAGGGCGGCTACCAGCCGCGTCCGCAGGGCGGTAATTATCCTCCGCGCCCGCAGCAGGGTGGCACAGGCCCCCGTCCGCCGCAGGCAGGCGGTTTTGCGCCGCGTGGCCCGCGTCCCGCTGGGGCGGCTGCACCTTCGGCACCGGCAGCCGGCAGCAAAGAGCGCGTGAGCAATTACGATCCGAACAAGAGCGCCTATGCCCGCACCAAAGAAGCGGATAAGAAGGCGAAGAATAAAAAAGCGATGTCTCGCGAAACCGCACCCAGCGCAAGCAATTGGGACGATGACTCCGCAGGCAACCGCAAACTCAGACGCGGGCTCAAGCAGCCCATGCGGCGGCCTGAACCCGTCGTGATTGAAAAGGCGGTGATCACCACGGAGACGATAACAGTCAAAGAACTATCCGAGAAAATCGGCAAGCCCGCATCGGATATCATCAAGAAGCTCTTTATGCTCGGCATGCCGACGACGATCAATCAGGAGATCGATTTTGACACCTGTGAACTCGTCGCTTCCGACTTTGGGATCGAGCTGGAACTCAAGGTCGCAAAGACCTTTGAAGAAGTGCTTTCCGACAGCGCAGCGAGCGACGCAGACCCGGAAAATCTGCTGGAGGCGCGCCCGCCGGTCGTCACCATCATGGGTCACGTCGACCACGGCAAGACCTCGCTACTGGATGCGATTCGCAACAGCGCGGTCACCGAAGGCGAAGCTGGCGGCATTACGCAGCACATCGGCGCCTATACCGTCTGCTGCAACAATAGACAGATTACATTTATCGACACCCCTGGCCACGAAGCATTTACCTCGATGCGTGCGCGCGGCGCGCAGGTGACGGATATCGTCATCCTGGTTGTCGCGGCGGACGACGGCATTATGCCGCAGACAGTAGAAGCGATCAACCACGCGAAAGCCGCGGGTGTTCCGATCATCGTCGCCATCAATAAGATGGATAAGCCCGACGCCAACCCGGAACGCGTCAAGCAACAGCTCACGGAGTACGAACTCGTCTCTGAAGAGTGGGGCGGTCAGACCATCATCGTACCGGTCTCCGCGAAAAAGCAGCAGGGACTCGACACCCTGCTGGAGATGATCCTGCTGCAGGCGGACGTCTTGGAGCTCAAAGCCAACCCCAAGCGCCTCGCAAAGGGCACGATCATCGAAGCGAAGCTCGACAAAGGCCGCGGTCCGCTGGCGACCGTGCTCGTACAAAACGGCACGCTGCGCAGAGGCGACACGATCGTCGCCGGTACGGCGTACGGCAAGGTGCGCGCCATGACGGACGACAAGGGCAACGCGGTCAACGAAGCGGGTCCCTCGACACCGGTTGAGGTGCTTGGCTTTAGCGAAGTGCCGGATGCGGGCGATATCCTGAACGTTGCGGAAGTGGACAAGCTCTCGCGTCAGGTTGTTGAAGAGCGCCGCGATAAGATCAAGGCAGCCCAGCTCAAGAGCAAGAGCAAGGTCTCTCTGGACGATCTGTTTACGCAGATGGCGGCAGACGAGCTCAAAGACCTCAATATCATCGTCAAAGCGGACGTGCAGGGTTCCGTCGAGGCCGTCAAGCAGGCACTCGAAAAACTCACCAACGAAGAGGTTCGCGTACGTTGCATCCACGGCGGCGTCGGCGCGATCACGGGCACGGACATCATGTTCGCCTCCGCTTCGAACGCGATCGTCATCGGCTTCAACGTGCGTCCGGATTCCGGCGCGCGCGTCATGGCAGAAAAAGAGAATGTTGACGTAAGGCTCTATCGCGTCATCTATAACGCCATCGACGACGTGAAAGCCGCCATGCAGGGCATGTTTAAGCCGGTCTTCAAGGAGACCGAGCTTGGCAGAGCGACCGTTCGCGAGACCTTCAAGGTCACGGGCGTCGGTACCATTGCAGGCGCATACGTCAACGACGGCAAGATCACCAGAAGCGCGCAGATTCGCGTGGTGCGCGATAGCGTAGTCGTTCACGAAGGTAAGATCTCCTCGCTCAAGCGCTTTAAGGACGACGCAAAGGAAGTCCTCACGAGCTTTGAGTGCGGCATCGGCATCGACGGCTTCAACGATCTGCAGGAGGGCGACGTGATCGAAGCCTTCATTATTGAAGAAGTGAAGCGTACATAATTGATTGGCGTAAGTTTCAAATCAGCTTGGAAACGGAACCATATCACTTAGAAGAAGTTAGCATACATCATTGGCAGGCGATATTTCCGGAGTGTATTACGGGAAGTCAAACGCACAAAATCTGGATTTTCGCTTGTCTCGGCCGCTTGGCGCGTGCCGGGCGGAGGAGGGCATATGGCAACGTTTCGCGCAGACCGCAGGAACGAAGAAGTAAAAAAGACGATCAGCGAAGTCATTCGCGAGATGAAGGACCCCCGAATCTCGCCGATGACCGCACTGACCGAGGTTGAAGTCACCAAGGATCTCAAGTATGCGAAGGTGAAAGTCTCCGTCTACGATGAGGACGAGAAGAAGCGTATTTCCAGTGTGGAAGCGCTCAATCACGCTGCCGGTTTCATTTCGCATGAACTCGGCGCGCGCATGCGCATCCGCGCCGTACCGAGCATCAAGTTTACGCTGGACAACTCGATTTCGTACAGCGTACGCATCTCGGAGATTCTCAACGAACTACATAAAGCGGACGGAAACGAACCGCACCAGGAAGACGGGAAGGAGTAACGCCATGCTGCAGGACGCCGTCCGTTTCTTACGGACGTATGATGACATTCTGCTGATCGCGCATGTCTCTCCGGATGGCGACACACTCGGCAGCAACTTTGCGCTGTACGGCGCGTTGCTGGAGCTGGGCAAACACGCACAGGTGGTCTGCGAAGACCCCGTACCGGCTATCTATCGGTTTCTACCGTTTTCGGATCAACTGATACCGCCCGAGCAGGCACGCCCTGCGGAGGCGGTCGTTTGCGTAGACTGCGCGGATATCGGCAGAACCGGCCGATGTGAGCCGCTCTTTCGGGCGGCAAAGGCCACGCTGAACATCGATCATCACGGCACGAACGACCACTACGCGGCATCCAACTACGTGCAGAAGGCGGGCGCGACCGGGGAACTGATCTATAACGTGATCACCTGCCTCAAAATCTCGCTCAACAAGAACATTGCAAGCTGCCTGTACGCGGCCATCACGACCGATACAGGCAACTTTTCCTACAGCAACACTACGCCCGATACGATGCGCATCGCGGCGGACATTCTGGATACTGGCATCGATCTGCCGCTTCTCAACCGCAGTTTATTTCGCACAGTGCCATTTCACAAACTAAAGCTGCAAGCGCTTGGCATTAACAAAGCGCAGCTCTACGAATACGGGCGGATTGGCATCTCGACCATCACGCTTGCAGATATCGAATTGTGCGGCGCGACCAACGAGGACACCGAAGGCATCATCGACTCCATTCGCGACATCGACAGCGTCGAAGTTGCGGCGCTGCTGCGTGAGAGCGAGGACGGCCAGATTCGCGTGAGCCTACGCGGAAAGACCTGCGCGGATGTGAGCAAGATTGCCGTCCAGTTTGGCGGCGGCGGGAACAGGCTTGCCGCAGGTTGCACCATGCAGCCCCCGATTGAGGATGCGGCGGAGCAGATTCTGACGCTTGCGAAAGAACTGCTGCACGGGATTTGTGAGTGATATGGACGGAATCGTCACCGTACTGAAACCGCCCGGTATGACCTCCAGTAACGTCGTGTTCGACGTGCGCAAGATTTTCTCCGAGAAACACGCGGGACATCTTGGCACGCTTGACCCTGCTGCGGCTGGCGTATTGCCTGTTTGCCTCGGTCGGGCAACGAAATTGTTTGACATCCTTGTTGATAAGGATAAGGAATATGTGTTTGAAGTCGCTTTTGGCACGCAGACCGACACGCAGGATGCCTACGGCGCTGTTCTTGCGCGGGACGACCGGATCGTGGAACAAAGCGAATTGATGCAGATTCTGCCGGAATTCATCGGCGGACAGATGCAGACGGCTTCGATCTATTCCGCGCTCAAGGTGGACGGCAAAAAGATGTACGACCTTGCGCGCGCAGGTGAAAAGATCGAGCCAAGAACGCGCGAAATCTGCGTACATGAGTTGGAGTTGATCGAGCAGACGGCGCAGAATCGCTTTGTGCTGCGGGCTGTTTGCTCGCGGGGCACCTATGTGCGCGCGCTCTGCGAAAGTATTGCGCAGCGGCTTGGTACGATCGGTTATGTACCGATTCTGCTTCGCACCCGCAGCGGCCCTTTTGTGAGCGAACACGCGCTGACCATCCCGGAATTCGACGCG
>JBDKRF010000245.1:0-20871 GCA_039683525.1 Clostridiaceae bacterium | reverse complement strand
CGCATTGCAGATCGCATAATCATTATGGACGAAGACGGCATGCGCGAATTCGAGGGAGATTGGGACGCTTATAAAGAATTTTTAGCCGAGAGTACTGCACCGAAAGAAAAAGAAGCGCCTACTGTCAAGAATGACTATCAGCTCTCCAAAGAGCGGAAGAGCGCAATCGCAAAAGCGAAGACTGCGCAGCGCAAGGCGGAAGAGCGCGTTCACGCGGAAGAAGCGGCGCTCAAAGCACTGGAAGAGAAAGCGTTTGATCCGCAGATTGCCAGCGATTTTGAGGCGGCAAAGGCGATCTATGAGCAATTGGACGCGCAGCGGCAGCTGGTCGACACTTGTTATTTCGAGTGGGAACAAGCGGAGGCGGAACTCATGGCACTGCAGCGCGAGGAAGAAGAATAGCTCGAAGCGGAACAAATCCGCTTGAGGAGGATACACGTCTATGGAATACTCCAAGTTTTCACTCGGGCTTCGCTTTGCGTTGACGAGCGATTCCAATCTTACGCCAAAAGATTGCTGGAACATCGCGTTTTCTGAGGTGCCGATCACGCATGTTGTAGGCTCTACACTCTTTGGTGCCCGGGACGACGTTGGTGAAGCAGAGAGCGAGTCCGCCTATATCTGCATGTTCTCCAACCTCCCGCTCAAGGTGGGTAAGGCACTCTTTTCGCAACTGCAACAGAAACCCGTTCTTCTTTCGTACCTGACTATCTATCATCCGTTCATTCAGAATAACCGCGTCGAGAAATGCAGTCCGGTGGAGTACCTTGGCAGCGTTCAGCCGGACGGCAGCGTCAGCGGCGGAGACGTCGCTTATGGAACCATGCAAATCTGCGGCACTTTGCCGGAAATCTGCGAAAAGCCAGGCCAATGCAGGCGTATCCTGATCGCACCTGATGCATGGGAAGGTAAATTCACCTCTGCGGACGCTGCGCGGCATATGTTACGCTCGGCTTCGCACATGCTCCCCAAGGCGATGCTTCGAACACAGCTGATTGCGGACGGGGGACAGGGGACGATTGATGCACTGGTCTGCTCCAACAATGGACGATATCTGAAGGCTTCGATTACAACCGCAAGCGGAGAGGCTAAGGAACTGCATTACGGCATATTGCCAAACCGAACGGTGGTCATCGAATCGGAACCGCTCACACAGGAGGAGCTGACACAGGCGCTCACGCTTCCGCAAAACAAAGGCTTTACGGAATATATCCTTGCGGCCGGTACGGGCGAGCTGCCGGAAGATGTGCCGGAGGGACGGTATGCAACCGTGTTGGGCAAGAAGATTCCCGCATCCCAACGCAACAGTATTCGCGTCGAGTATCGAAATGGGATCGAGACAGTGCTGGAGCTCTGTGAATTCAATCTGCACTTAAGCCGTGCCGACTGGCTGATTGCACTGACACGGTTGCTCGACGAAGAAGGCGTCATGAAAGACCCAACTACGGACGCGCTGCTCTTCCACTGCCGCCTGCAGCACAAACACGCTGCCATATTGGCATTCACGGATGACGGGCGATTCTTCGCCAAGATCGATGATCAACCGCTTGTACCCATCGAAACATCTTCGTTTGACGAGGCAGCGGACGCGCTGTTTCTCATCATCAAAAACACGCCGATCCTCCCGCCGCCGCTGTTTCCGCCGGTCGAGCGAGAGGAGAGCGTCATCAGCGATATGTAACCTATCATAAAAAAGATTCAAGAAGAGATTCTGGAAAGATTCAGGAGGAGAATTCCCATGCGAATGGTAGATTTGATTGAGAAAAAGGCAAATCACGAAGAATTGAGCCACGATGAGATTCAGTTTATCGTGGATGGTTTCGTCAGCGGCGAAATTCCGGACTATCAGATGTCCGCGTTACTGATGGCCATCGTGCTCAACGATATGAACGAGCGCGAAGCCGCCGACCTCACGCTGAGCATGATGCGCTCCGGCGACACGGTCGATCTGAGCGACCTGCCCGGCGTCAAGGTGGACAAGCACTCGTCCGGCGGAGTCGGAGACACGACCACGCTGGTGGTGGCGCCTCTCGTCGCGGCATGCGGCGGTACGGTCGCCAAGATGTCCGGCCGTGGACTCGCGTTTTCCGGCGGCACGATCGACAAGCTCGAATCCATTCCCGGCGTCAACATCGCGCAGCCCATCGATCGCTTTAAAGAGATCGTGCGCAAGACCGGCGTTTGCGTCATCGGGCAAACGGGCAACCTTGTGCCTGCGGATAAGAAGATGTATGCGCTTCGAGACGTGACGGGAACTGTGCAGAGCGTGCCGCTGATTGCGGCAAGCATCATGAGCAAGAAGCTCGCAGCAGGTGCGGACGCGATCGTTCTCGACGTTAAGGTCGGCAGCGGCGCTTTCATGAAGACGGTAGAGGACGCAAAGCGTTTAGCCGCGCTCATGGTCAAGATGGGTAAGCTCCTCAAGCGCGAGGTCGTTGCGGTCGTCACCGATATGAATCAGCCGCTCGGCCTTTCGGTCGGCAACGCGCTGGAGTTCCGAGAGGCTGTCCAACTGCTTTCCGGCAAAGTGCCGGAGGGAGACGCACTCTACGAGGTCTGCATGCTGCTGGGTACCCAGATGCTGCTGCTCTCCAAACTCGCAAAGACGGACGATGAAGCAAGAGCCATGTTGAAAAATGCCATCGACAGCGGAGAAGGTTTGAATAAACTACGCGCCATGATTCACGAGCTCGGCGGAGACGAATCCTATCTCACGCTGGACGGAATGGACAAGCTCTGCGCAGTCAAGCGGTTGGTTCCGATTGCAGCGGAACAGGATGGCTACATCGTAGGTATGCAGGCGGAGCTGATCGGCAGAGCGGCGCAGGTGCTGGGTGCCGGCAGAGCCACAAAGGAAGATACGATCGATCCCGCCGTGGGTTTGATCATGCATAAGCGCGTTGGAGATACAGTAAAGAAGGGCGAAGCCTTCTGCACCCTGTATGTCAACGACGAGAAGAATCTCGACGACGCGGTTGCAACCATGCGAGAGGCGGTCTCTATCGGAGGCAAGCCGGATCAAGTCTCACCGATGGTCTACGCCGTTGTGCGCTGATTTTCCGTTCAAAAAACAGTTCTCAGGAGGTGCCGCTTGAAGCAGTTGATCGCAATCGACGGAAACAGCCTCATGCACCGCGCTTATCACGCGCTGCCGCCCATGACCACGCGCGCGGGTGTTCCGACCGGTGCGCTGCATGGCTTTCTTAGCATGCTGTTAAAGCTCATCGAGCGTAACCCGGACTATCTGGTCGTGGCGTTTGACATGCACGGGCCGACCTTTCGGCACGAACAGTTTGATGCCTATAAGGCAGGACGCAAGGAGACGGAGGACGATCTGCGCGCGCAATTTCCGCTACTGAAAGAATTGCTTTGCGAGATGGGCATTGCGGTTTGCGAGACGCCCCGCTATGAAGCAGACGATATCTTAGGCACGTTTGCGAAACGATGCGAGGCGGAAGGTATCGATGCATTGCTTGTGACTGGAGATCGCGACGCGCTGCAACTCATCGACAACCACACGCACGTGCTCATGACGAAGAAGGGCATCAGCGAGACGATTGAATTCGACCGCGACGTGCTCAAAGAACAGTACGGGTTGGAACCAGACCGCATGCGCGACCTCAAAGGTCTCATGGGAGATAATTCCGACAACATTCCCGGAATTTCAGGCGTTGGCGAAAAAACCGCCATGAAGCTGCTGGAAGAATACGGAACGCTGGAAAATGTGCTGGCACACGCCGGCGACGTCAAGGGCAAGATGGGCGAGAAGATCGCCGCGGGCGTGGACAGCGCGCGCATGAGTTACGAACTCGGAACCATTTGCACCACGGCACCAATTCCGCTCACGATTGAGGATTGCAGTTTTCATCCGGAAAAGATGAGCGGCGCAAGAGCGAAGTTGATGGATCTGGAGATGCGGGGCCTTGCCGCGCGCATCGGCGGAGACAGCGCTCCGGAGGTTGCCGCGCGCGCGGATATTCCCACCGCAAAGCGGGTCGAGTTGGAATCCATCGAGTCGGTTTTGGACGTGATCCAAAAAGCCGCTCCCGTTAGAAAGTTTTCCATCGATGCGGGAACGACGGTTCAATTCGCTTTTTCAGGCGAACTTTATTATGAGATCGTGCAGGGTGCGGATCTGTTCTGCACGCCGATCGACGAAAAAACGCTCTACACCGCACTGCAACCGATCTTCGAAAACCAGAGCTGCGAAGTACTGGCGTTTGACACCAAGCGGCTTCGGCATCTGCTGGATCAGTTTGGCATTTCGCTCAAAGCACGCGTATTCGACGCGATGATTGCGGACTATCTGCTGGACGCGACGCGACCCGCGACGAGCTTTGTGATGCTCGGCGAGCGCCTTTGCCCGAATCAAAAGCCGAACGCCGCTATGCTCTTTTCCATGCAGGAGACGATGCTCAAAGAGCTTGACGAAGCGAACATGACGAAGCTTTACACCGAGATGGAGCTTCCGCTTGCCGGCGTGCTGTATGAGATGGAGCATGAAGGATTCCGCGTGGATCGCGACATCCTTTCGCAACTGCAAACGCAGTTTAACGAGCAAAGCGAGGCGCTAGCCAAGCAGATTTACGAAACCACGGGGATAACCTTCAACATCCTATCACCTAAGCAGCTTGGTGAAGTCCTCTTCGAAAAACTCGGCTTGCCAACGGGGAGAAAGAACAAGAGCGGATTCTCGACCGACGCGGAGACGCTGGAATCTCTCGCAGACAGGCATCCCGCGATACCGATGATTCTAGAGTACCGCTTCATTACGAAGCTCAAGAGTACGTTTGTCGATGGGCTACTCAACGTGGTCAGCCGTGATAACGACCGTATCAGAACGCAGTTTAACCAGTGTGTGACGGCGACCGGGCGCATCTCGAGCACGGAGCCGAACATGCAGAATATTCCAGTTCGAACCCAGCAGGGAAGAGAGATTCGAAAAGCGTTCATCGCCTCCGAAGGAAATGTGCTCGTCGACGCGGACTACTCGCAGATCGAGCTACGGCTGCTTGCGCATATCAGCGGAGACGCGGGCATGATCGCGGCCTTCAACAGCGGCAAGGACATTCACCGCACAACGGCGAGCGAGGTCTTCCGCGTTCCTTTTGCTGAGGTGACGAGCGAGCAGAGAAGCGCTGCAAAAGCGGTCAACTTTGGCATCGTCTACGGCATCAGCGATTTCGGTCTTGCAAGAAACCTCGATATTCCCGTAAAACGCGCGGGAGAATACATCAAGCTCTACTTCGAGCGTTACCCGGGCGTGAAATCGTACCTCGAGAAGAGCGTTGAGGATGCGAAACGGCTAGGCTACGCTGTCACGATGTTTGAGCGTCGCCGCTCTTTGACGGAACTCAAGAGCTCTAACTACAACACGCGCTCTTTTGGCGAACGCGTCGCCATGAATATGCCGATTCAAGGTACCGCGGCGGACATCATCAAGCTCGCGATGGTCAAGGTCAATCAAATTCTACACGAACGCGGTTTAAAGACGAAGCTGATTTTGCAGGTGCACGACGAACTGATCTTCGACGTACCGATCGCGGAGCAAGAAGAGGTCGTCTCCCTTGTGCATGAGTGCATGGAGCAAGTGGCGCAACTATCCGTCCCGCTGGATGCGGACGTCAAAGTCGGTCGCAGCTGGTACGAATCAAAATGAGCCGGGAAAACGGTAGCTATCTGAAAATCGGGCTCACTGGCGGCATTGGCTCCGGCAAAACGACGGCAGCCAAACGCTTTGCGGCACTCGGCGCATGTGTCTATCATGCAGACGAAATCTCCCGCCACGCACTCGATCCCTGCTCCGACTGCTATGTTCGTGTGATCGCGACATTCGGCATGGAGATTGTTCGGAATGACGGAACAATCGACCGCCGTCGTTTGGGCGAGATCGTGTTTGCGGACGAGAGCAAGCGCCGCGCGCTCAACGACATCATTCATCCTTATGTGATCAACGAACTCTTTTCGTCAGCTGAGCGGGACCTTGCCAATGACCTCAGCGGAATCGCGGTGTTTGAAGTGCCACTGCTGTTTGAAAGCGGTATGGATGCGCAGATGGATGCCAACATCGTCGTCACCTGCGACGATGAAGCGAGAATCCAGCGCGTGATGGAGCGGGATCAACTGCCGCGCGAGCAGGTGCTTTCCCGCATACGCGCACAGATGCCGGAGGAAGAGAAGCGAAAACGCGCGGATTATATTCTGGAGAACAATGGAACACATGAAAGCCTGCTTCATCAAGTAGACGCGCTGTATGCTGCGCTGAAGGTCAAGGAGCCGGAAATTTGACAAGACGATCAAAGCAAAAACCGAAAAAGAAGCGAAAACGCCTGAACACCATACAGATCGCCAGCATCGTGCTAGGCACGATTTTGTTTCTCTGCGCGGCAAGCTTTGGCGGATATCTCTGGTATGAAGGTACGCAGCATCAGGAAGCGCTTCGTAACTATCCGGTCGCTTACACGGATCTGATCAAGCAAAACGCGGAGAAATACGAGCTTGATCCGTATCTGGTGCAGTCCATCATTCGCTGCGAAAGCAGCAATGATCCCAAAGCGGTCAGCAAGGTCGGCGCGATTGGGCTCATGCAGATCATGCCGGACACGGGGGAGTGGATCGCGCACAAGATCGATCCGGAGCTCGCGTATTCGCTGGATATGCTCACCGTTCCTGCGACGAACATCGAATATGGCTGCTGGTATCTCAAGTTTCTCAGCGACCGCTTTGACGGCAACGTGATGGAGATTGTCGCGGCCTACAACGCGGGTCACGGCAGTGTGCAAAACTGGCTCGATGATCCTCGTTTCTCGCAAAACGGAACATTGACGACGATTCCGTTTGAGGACACCGCGCGGTATTATGACAACGTGATACTGGCGTACGAAAACTATACGACGCTCTACCCGGATTTGTTCACAACAAATACACAGTCCGCGACGGTTGTCGCAGGTTAACCCACGTGCTATACTGAATCAAACCAACCGGAGGTTACCACTTTGCTCGAACTTATTATCGTTATCGTCATTCTTGCACTTGACCAGATTTCGAAATATCTGATTCAGCTCTACCTTTCGCCCGTTGGAAGCAGCATGCCTGTGATCAACGACTTTTTGCAATTGACCAATGTACACAACACTGGTGCGGCCTGGGGCATGCTGGAAGGCTTTCGCTGGCTTTTTATCCCGTTGACGCTTGTCGTCGCCGCTGCGCTTGTCTATTGCATCATTCGTTTTCGCAAGAAACTCACCCTGTTTTCGCGCATCACGCTTGCGCTCCTGTTTGCAGGAGCTGTCGGCAACTTCGTAGATCGCACGATGCTTTCTTATGTGCGCGATTTTCTGGATATCACGCCGTGGTTTTCGTTCCCTGTATTCAACGTTGCGGATAGCGCGTTGAGCGTTGGCTGCGTTTTCCTCGTAATCGATGCGCTGTTTTTGAAAGAGAAGTCATTGTTCGAACGGATTTCTTTTAAGAAAGAAGACGTTGCTTCGAGACAGGATAATTCGGCAAGTGAAAAACCAGTCGAACAAACATCCGATTCTGCTACGGCAAAGCAAGCGTATACTGAGAATGAACGCAAGGATGAGGCTGAAAAAGATCACCCCGCAGAAGAGCCCCATGCCTGAGCAGGAGAGCATCCTCTGCGGCATCTGTCTCCGGCTGGACTCGTTTGTCGCCGGTGAGACGGAGCTTTCGCGCACACAGGCGCAGCGGATGATTCGCGAGGGATCGATTTTGCTCAACGGCAAGTCGGTCAAGCCAAACGTTGTGACGCAGACGGGCGACCTCGTCGACATCACGTACCCGGACCCTGTGGAGACGGATGTCCTCGCGGAGAATATTCCGCTGGACGTCCTGTACGAAGACGCAGATCTGCTCGTCATCAACAAGCCGCAGGGCATGGTGGTGCATCCTTCTGCAGGGCATGACAGCGGTACGCTGGTCAACGCTCTGTTATACCACATCAAAGACCTTTCCGGCATCGGTGGAGAATTGCGCCCCGGCATCGTTCACCGAATCGACCGCATGACGTCCGGCCTACTCGTGGTCGCAAAGAACGATGATGCACACCACGCACTGAGCGATCAGTTTCGCGATCACAGCGCGCACAGAAGCTATGCTGCTCTTGTAGACGGGAATCTTCGAGAAGACGAAGGCACCATTTGTGCGCCGCTGGCAAGGCACCCGGTCGATCGAAAGCGAATGGCGATAGTACAAGGCGGCAGAGAGGCCATCACGCACTGGCGCGTTGCCGCTCGATACGGTCAATATACGTTGTTGCAAATCGAGCTTGAGACCGGCAGAACCCACCAAATTCGCGTTCATCTGGCCAGTCAGCAGCATCCTGTAACGGGCGACGGCGTATATGGACGTGACAAACGTCCGTTCGGTTTAATAGGGCAAGCGCTGCATGGCTACCGGCTCTCGTTTGCGCATCCACGAACGGGGGAACGAATGGTGTTTTACGCGCCTCTGCCGGAATACTTTATGACAGCACTCAAAAAAGCAGGGGAGAGCGGTGACGAGAACACGGTTCTCGAACGAATGAAACTGCTGGAGCAATAGAACCACAATGGAACGGCAATCGTCGCCGGTTCGTATCGATATTTTCCGAGATTGAATATAGCAGTAAAGGAGCACTTCATGATTTCTAAAGGAAAACGACTCAGTAAGCTCACCGCGCTTGTGTTGGCAATGATCCTGCTGATGAGCGTATTCTCCGGCTGCAAACTGCCGGGCAACACCGTCACGGAGCCAATCACCATTGAGTCTGATGCAACTGCGGCACCTGCTGCCGACGCAACATCAACGCCGGAACCGACGTTCTTAGTCAGCGATGCGGCGGAAGCAGCCTTCCACACGCTGGATCTCGATGTCTTCCGTTGGTACGCTACGTCCGACGGTTATTCGTTCCATATGTTTATCGACGATCCGAAAAACTTTGGAATCGATCGCGCAAATGTCAAGATGTCTCTCGGCGAATTCACCGAGGAAGACACCGCGCGCATGACGAAGGAAGCCGGCGTCTATCTGGAGCAATTGAACGCGATCGACCGCGAACAGATCAAGCCGGAATCGCAGTTCTCCTATGACGTTTTAAATGAGTTCTTGAACGATTACGCCGCCGAGAACAAATTTGAATACTACTATGAACCGCTAACGGAGTACAGCGGCCTGCATTCTAATATGCCGCTGTCTTTCGCGCTGTTTGAACTCAAAAACGTGCAGGACGTGGAAGATTATCTGACGCTGCTTGCGGACATGCCCCGCTATATGGGACAGGTGCTTGCGTACGAGCAGAAGCGCGCTGAGCTTGGCATGTTTATGACAGAGCCCGCACTGGATGCTATCTTAGAAGACTGCAAAGCGATTATCGATTCGAAGGATACATCCTTCCTCTACGTCACGTTTGACGAGGGCATCGATAAATTCACAGACCTGACGCCGGATCAGGCAAAGGCATACAAGGATAGAAACGCAAGCTTACTTAAGATCGAATATATCGATTCGTTCCAAACGCTCTATGATGGTCTTGAAAAACTGCGCAATAGCTGCCGCACCTATGAGGAAATCGCAAAATACACCGATCTGCAGAAGGAGTATTTTGAGTATTCTATGCAGTCCGCGGGCTGCAACTACCTCTCCGTAGAAGAGACGCTTGAAATGCTCAAAACGGAGCTGAACTATCTGCTCTACCAGGTTGTGCAAATTAGCACCGACAACCCTGATATCTATGACAAGAAAGTGGAAGTCACAAGCGGCAACATGCAGGAAGATCTCGACTATCTGCAAAAGATAATTCAGCCGATTCTGCCCGAATTGCCGGAGCACAACCTTACGCTGACCGACGTGCCCGAAGAGCTTCAGGATCAGTTTGCGCCTGCCGCCTACGTCATTCCTGCGCTTGATGACTGGAAGGACAACACGATCTTTATCAACACCGTGACCGAAGACCCGACATTGCTTTTAACGCTTGCGCATGAGGGCTATCCGGGACACATGTACCAGTATATCTATCAGCGCAGCATGGACAGCCTCGGCTTAATGCAGCGCACGGCGAACTTCAGTGGTTATGCGGAAGGTTGGGCACAGTTTGCGGAGTTTCTAACGGTGGAAAACCAAAAGCAATATGACGACACATATGTTCGCTTCAACTTTGCCTATGGTCAGATCGCAAACTCGATTCTGCCCGCAATCATCAGCATACTCGTCAACTATTATGGCTATTCCGATGAAGCCCTGGAAAACGCGATCACCGCGCTGGGCTTTGACGGCAAGTATGTTGCGTCGATCTACTACAACACGGTCATCGACCAGCCGTATTACTTCTTCGATTACGCGATCGGTTACTGCCAGCTGGCGCAGCTCTACCGCGACACGCAAAGCGAGCTTGGGGACAAGTTTGACATGAGCACGTTTTTGAAGACGTATCTCGACCTTGGCCCGGCAAACTTTGACCTGATCAAAGAGCGCATTGACATTTGGGTGGACTCGCAGCTGCAGGACGCCGCATAAGCGCTTGACAAAATCGTCGGATTCGGCTAGACTGACCTCATTCGAATCCATATCAAACGGCTATGAGGATGAGGAGTACGCGCTAACGCCGCACAAAGAGAGACCGCCATTTGCTGAGAGGCGGTTTGCGGAGCGGACGCGGAAGGTCGCATCGGAGCCGGAAGCGCGAGGCTAGAAGCTGTAACGTTTCCCGTATCTTCCACGTTACGGAAGTCTGAGAGGAATACTGCACGAACTGTGCTGTATTCAACAAAGGTGGTACCGCGAGCGTCCGCTTCGTCCTTTGACGAAGTGGGCGCTTTTTATTTTAACCAATGCACGAAAACTTATTTTTGAAGAAGGCAGGAAGAGAACGACATGCGTCCCGAAATGGAAAAAACATACGATCACGCACACGTGGAAAGCACGCTCTACAAATTATGGGAAGAACGCGGCTATTTTCACGCGCGTCCTAACACCGGAAAACCGCCATATACCATCGTGATCCCGCCGCCCAACATCACGGGCAAGCTCCACATGGGGCACGCAATCGACGAGACGCTGCAGGATGTGCTGATTCGCTACAAACGAATGAACGGATATGAAGCGCTCTGGATGCCGGGCACCGATCATGCCTCGATTGCCACCGAGGTGAAAATCGTGGAGCAGATGGCAAAGGAAGGCATCACGAAGAAAGACCTTGGACGCGAGGGTTTCTTAAAGCGCGCCTGGGAATGGCGAAAAGAATACGGCTCCACGATCGTGAAACAGCTGCGTTATCTCGGCTCTTCCTGCGATTGGGAGCGGGAGCGCTTCACCATGGACGAAGGCTGCAGCAAGGCCGTGACCAAGGTGTTCGTAAGCCTCTATAACAAGGGACTCATCTATCGCGGAGACCGCATCATCAACTGGTGCCCGGACTGCAAAACAGCTCTTTCGGACGCCGAGGTGGAATATGAAGAGCAGCATAGCCATCTCTGGCATGTGCGCTATGACGCGCCGGATAAGAGCTACTCTATCACGGTTGCCACCACACGCCCGGAGACCATGCTGGGTGATACCGGCGTTGCCGTCAATCCCGAAGACCCGCGTTACAAGCACCTGATCGGCAAGACCGTCATCGTGCCCGCTGTGGGCCGCGAGATCCCGATCGTGGGCGACGAGTATTGCGAGATGGAATTTGGTACGGGCGCTGTGAAGATTACGCCAGCGCACGATCCGAACGACTTTGAGGTCGCCATGCGGCAGGGACTGCCCGTGATCCGCGTGTACACTGACGCGGGCTACATCAATGAAAACGGCGGCAAGTTTGTCGGTCTGGAACGCTTCGAGTGCCGCAATGCGATTGTCAAGGAGCTTGAGGAAAGCGGAAATCTAATCAAGATCGAGCCGTATGCGCATAATGTCGGCACCTGCTACCGCTGCCACAGCACCGTGGAACCGATCGTCTCCAAGCAATGGTTCGTAGACATGAAGCCGCTGGCCAAGCCCGCCATCGACGCCGTGCGTAACGGCGAGGTGAAGTTCGTGCCGGAGCGCTTTGAAAAGACGTACTTCAATTGGATGGACAACATCCGCGACTGGTGCATCTCCCGCCAGCTCTGGTGGGGTCACCGCATTCCAGCTTATTATTGCGACACTTGCGGCGAGATGGTTGTTTCGGAAGAAAAGCCGGACAAATGCCCGAAGTGCGGCGCACCGATGCGGCAGGATGAAGATGTGTTGGACACGTGGTTCAGTTCCGGCATGTGGCCATTCTCTACATTGGGTTATCCGGAACAGACGGAAGAACTCAAGTATTTCTATCCGACCGATACGCTGGTGACCGGCTACGACATCATCTTCTTCTGGGTGGCGCGTATGATCGTGTTTGGCTACGAGGTCATGCACGAGCGCCCGTTTGAGACCGTCTATGTCCATGGCATCATGCGCGACAGCCAGGGTAGAAAGATGAGTAAATCCCTCGGTAACGGTATCGATCCGCTCGAAGTCATCGAGAAACACGGCGCAGACTCGCTTCGCTTCTCGTTGCTCGCCGGAAACTCGGCCGGAAACGACATGCGCTTCTATTGGGAAAAGGTGGAGGCCGCGCGCAACTTCTGCAACAAGGTCTATAACGCGTCTCGCTTCGTACTAATGGGCACAGACGAGAACGCTGACGAACTGCCCGATGAGAGCAAACTGGAGATCGCGGATAAGTGGATTCTCAACCGCCTAAACGCGATCATCACCGAAGTGACCAAGAATCTCGATGGCTACGAACTGGGTATGGCGGCGCAGAAAATCTATGACTTCATTTGGTCGGAATACTGCGACTGGTATATTGAAATCGCAAAATCGCGCCTCTATGGCGAAAGCGCGGAGGAGAAAGCAACCGTCAGCGCGGTGCTCATCCACGTGCTCAAGGCGAGCCTGAAGCTGCTGCATCCGTTTATGCCGTTCATCACGGAGGAGATCTTCACGAAGCTCTCCGATGAACCCACTATCATGCTCTCCGCTTGGCCGCAGGTGGACGAACGCTTCAACGCCTTTGAAGACGACTGCGCGCGCATGGAGAAGATGATGGAGCTCGTTCGCTCGATTCGAAATCTCCGCGCGGAGATGAAGGTTCCGCCGTCGCAGAGAATCGGCGCGCGTCTCGTGGTGGACAAGGCGGACGCTCAAGCGTTCACAACGATGACCGCCTACCTGAGTAAACTCGCGGGCGTGGACAACGCAACCGTCTCCACGGAAACGGGTGAAATTCCCAAAAGCGACGTACATATCGTCTGCGAGGGCATCGACGCCATCATTCCGCTCTCCTCGCTGATTGACCCGGAGAAGGAGCGCGCCCGCATCCAGAAGGAAATCGAGCGCGTGAGCGGAGATATCTCTCGCGCAAACGGCAAACTTCAAAACGAGGGATTCCTAGCCAAAGCGCCGCAGAGCGTTGTGGACGAAGAAAAAGCGAAGCTTAGCGCCGCGGAAGAGATACTTTCCAAACTCCGTGAGCGTCTGGAAACACTTTAGTAAACAAATCGCCTGCCGGAAGAGAAGAAGCTACTCCGGCAGGCGAAACTCTGTTATAATAATCAAAACAAATGATGAGAAGAGGATACCATATATGCGTTCCAATGCGATTCGTCTCGGTGTGATCGGCGCGGGGAACATGGGAGAAGCGATTCTGCGCGGTTACTTGACCAGCGGGTACGCTTCCGGCGATAAAACCGCGGTCTATGATCCGGATTTGGAAAAGTGCCGCACGCTGGAGCGCGACCTTGGCGTAACCGTTGCCGACTCGCTTACCGCATTGATCGAGAAGAGTGATCTTCTGTTAATTGCGGTTAAGCCGAACGTATGTACGCATTTGTTTGAAGAGCAGTTTGACCGCTTTGCGAACAAGGCGGTTGTCTCCATTGCAGCGGGATGGGGAGGGGAGAGGCTGAAAAAAGCACTCCCCGGTTCCGCTCGCGTTCTTCGCGTGATGCCGAATACGCCCGCGATGATCGGTGAAGGGATGATCGTGTTTGAATCCGGAGATTCGTTGACGGACGAAGAACGCGCATTTGCAGAGACGATGTTTGGCGCGGTTGGCGACGTTATTAGCGTGGAACCCAAGCTCATGGACGCCGTAACGGCGGTCAGCGGCAGCGGGCCCGCGTATGTGTATCTCTTTATCGAAGCGCTTGCAGATGGCGGCGTGAAAGCTGGTTTGCCTAGAGCTATTGCGCTCAAGCTTGCCGCGCAGACAGTGAAGGGCTCTGCCATGATGGTGTCCGAAACCGGCGTGCATCCAGGCGAACTGAAAGACCGCGTTTGCTCACCGGGCGGAACGACGATTGAAGCGGTCGCCGTACTGGAGCAAAAAGGCCTGCGCGGTGCCGTAATCGCGGCCGTCGATGCGTGCCGTGAGAAATCTGAGCGGATGAGTAAATAATATATTATATATAATGTGGAAAGAACAGGGATGAAGAAGCAGGTAACGATCTATACGGACGGCGCATGTTCCGGCAACCCGGGTCCTGGCGGCTGGGGTGCGATTTTGATGTATCAGGAGCAAAAGAAGGAATTGTCCGGCTTTGAGCCGGATACGACAAATAACCGTATGGAGCTGCGCGCGGTCATCGAAGCCGTGCGTGCGCTGAAGGTTTCCTGCAAGGTTGCGATTCATACGGACAGCGCGTACGTCTGTAACGCATTTCATCAAAACTGGCTGAACAACTGGCAGGCCAATGGCTGGAAAACGTCCTCAAAACGCGACGTAGAAAATCAGGATCTTTGGCGCGAGTTGTTAAATGTTCTAGCCATTCATCAGTATCAATTCGTTAAAGTCAAAGGTCACTCGGACAATCCATATAACAATCGCTGTGATGAGCTGGCCAGGCTTGCGATCAAGCAAGCGCTCGAAGCGGCTCGAAACACATGAATTTGTAAGTTTTAGCCACTAACTATTCGTTAAACTTGTCTTTAACGAATAGTTGTGATAGAATCTAGAGAGTGATTTTAGATGGTTTTGAGGCGAATTCCGATGGCAAACACCTATCACACCGCGCTCAACAAAGATTTTACGATCAAGATTCGCGCACTGCTCACCGAGCTTCCGGTGCTTTGCGGATCATTTTTTCGCGCAATCGACAGCCAAACTTCTGTACTCACACGATATGCTTACGCAATCGATCTGAGAGGATTCTTTCAGTTCGCAGCCCAGCAGGAAGATCTCTTTCCTGGGAAAGCCATCCCCTCCCTCACCGCCGCCGATCTGGAAAAGATTCAGGCATACCATATTGAACTGTTTCTAAACGAAGTATCGTTCTACCAAAAAGGCGAACGGGAATGGGTCAATCAGGAGCGCGCAAAAGCAAGAAAGCTCTCTTCATTGCGCTCGTTTTTTAAGTTTTTACACAAGCAGGAGTATCTGCCGTCGAATGTAGCCGCCCTGGTCGATATCCCAAAACTCAACGAAAAAGCGATCATCCGACTAGAACCCAACGAGGTCGCCGATCTGCTTGATCTTGCAGAAAACGGCGAAGGGTTGACCGATGGCCAGAAGAAATATCACGAAGTGACGAAGGTGCGCGACGTAGCGATCCTTACGCTCTTTCTCGGCACGGGCATCCGCATCAGTGAACTGGTCGGAATCGACTTGACCGACATCGACTTTGACAACAACGCGTTTGTGGTGACACGCAAAGGCGGCAACGAGGATATTTTAAACTTTGGCGACGAGGTGCACCGCGCGCTTTCGGATTATTACGCCGTTCGCGAGAAGCTTTCTCCGCTGCCCGGAAATGAACGCGCGCTGTTTCTCTCTATGCAGATGAAACGCATCAACGTCCGCTCCGTTGAACTATTGGTCAAGAAATATGCCAAGATCGCCTCTCCGCTCAAGAAGATTACGCCGCATAAGCTCAGAAGTACATATGGCACCATGCTTTATCACGAAACCGAGGATATCTATCTGGTTGCGGACGTGCTTGGTCATAAGGACGTCAATACCACAAGAAAACATTATGCGGCAAGCAGCGAGGAGCATAAGCGCATCGCCGCAAAAAAGATCAAACTCAGAGACGATTAACGCTTTTCGTGCGTTCTTCTCACGCGCGTGCCATACGTCATCGGCAGCGTTTTTGCGTGAACAATCTCCTCGTCCTTCCAGTCGTCATACAGATCCGGCACAAAGCCGTCTTCCAGATCGACAGTTGATTCAGCTTCTCTCTCCGGCATAAAATCGTCGTCTAGGTATACTCCGGATATAGGAATCTGCTGAAATGCTGGAATTCCCTCGTCCAGACAGCGGAAGCAATTGTCGCAAATCTTGGTTGGATCGAGTTCGCAGCGATCGTCGCACGCTCCACAATCGTTGCACACCTTATCGGATTGTAAAATACAGCGTTTCATAAAAAAATCACAAGTCTCCCGAACATATGTTTGCAATATTTTGCAGTGTATGATAAAATCTCAGTAAAGTCAAGTAGTTCAGTGCGAACGGAGGTTACGGTTCGTCATGAAAAAACTCGCAGACCCACAGCAGGTCATCCTCGATTATATGATTTCGTTCACCGAGGAGCATGCCTATCCCCCTTCGGTGCGTGAAATTTGCGCAGCCGTCGGGTTAAAGTCGACCGCAACGGTACACACCCACCTGAGAAATTTAGAAAAGCGCGGGCTCATTACGCGTGATTCTTCCAAGCAGCGCGCGGTGTTCATCAACACCGATCAGTTGCCTGCTAGGGAAACGAAGCAATATGCGGTTCCCCTGATCGGTCGCGTTGCGGCTGGCATTCCAATGCTCGCCTCAGAGAACATTGAGGACGCATTCCCGCTACCGGACGTGCTCATGCACGGCAAAGAGCCCGAAGAGGTCTATATGCTTCGCGTCGATGGCGAGAGCATGCGGGACGCAGGCATTCGCGACGGAGACATTTTAGTCGTCAACCACAATTGCAGCTGTACCAACGGCGACATCGTCGTTGCCCGTGTGCAGGGCGAGAGTGCGACAGTCAAGCGCTTTTTTCGCGAAAAAGATCGCGTTCGCCTTCAGCCGGAGAACGAGCTGTTTGAGCCGATCTACGTTCCCTTTGATGAGGTGGAGATCTCCGGCAAGGTGATCGGCCTGTTGCGCACGATCTAACGATTAAAGCCCCTGCCGGATCAGCTCATCACAAGCGAGCATACAGGCAATCCGCGCATGCGCATACGTCAGTGCACCCTGTAAGTAAGCGGTATACGGCGCGCGAATCGGTCCATCGGCGCTGAGCTCCGTGGTCGCCCCCTGCACGAACGCACCCGCAGCCATTACGACCTGATCTTCATATCCCGGCATATCCCACGGCTCCGGAGACACAAAGCTGTCCACCGGGGCCGCTTTTTGTATGCTCCGGCAGAAGGCGACGAGAGAATCCGCATCGGGAAATTGCACCGCCTGAATGATATCCGAGCGAACGGAATCGTACATCGGCATTGTGATGAGATTGAGCTGCTCAAATGCGCGCGCAAACAGCACCGCGCTCTTGACGCACTGCGCGGTGACATGCGGGGCTAGAAACAAACCCTGATAAAACAAGCGGTAATCTCCCGCGTAGGAGCCGACCTCCGCGCCCATACCGGGCACCGTCATGCGCTGCGCGATACGGTCGATCAGGTCTTCCCTGCCAGCGATATATCCGCCGGTTGGCGCAAGTCCGCCGCCGGGATTTTTGATGAGCGAGCCTGCGATGACGTCTGCTCCCTGCGCGGTGGGTTCTGTGGACTCTACAAACTCACCGTAACAATTGTCGACCAGAATGATCGCTTGCGGGAAATAGCTCTTCACCGCTTCAAACGCGTCCTTCATCTGCGACATTTGGATGGCTTCGCGCCAGGCATATCCACGCGAGCGCTGCGCATAGACAACCTTGATCGTTTTGCTGTCAATTTGACGCATGGCGTCCAGATCGATTTTCCCCTTCTCCGTCAGCGTGATCGATTGAAACTGAACACCCATTCGCTTGAGCGAATTGTACGCATCTCCGCGCACACCGATGGCTTCCAGCAGCGTATCATACGGCTCACCCGTGATGGAAAGAACCATGTCCCCCGGCTCGACGAGTCCCGCAAGAGCGGTGAAGATCGCGTGCGTTCCATTGACGAATTGCGGGCGTACGAGCGCCTTTTGCGCCATCATCGCATGCGCAAACACGCGATCCAACGTATCCCTACCGATGTCGTCGTAACCATAGCCTGTCGTCGGCGCAAAATGCCGCGCGCTCACGCGCTCACTCCAGAACGCCTCCAGTACGCGCTGCTGATTCACCATCTCGATCGCGTCGATCCGGTGAAACTCGTTTGCGCAGGATTGCTCCGCGCTCCAAACCAACTCTCGCGCGCGGTCGGTTGTTTCGATCATGATTATTACCCTTTCATCCATTCGAGTATCTCATTTGCGAGCTGATCGATTAAGTCTTCTTTCGTGTTCTCCCAATCATTGACATCGTACCACGTGATCCGCTCATCACGACGAAACCAGGTGAGCTGACGCTTGGCAAAGTGGCGTGTGTCCTGCTTGATCTTCTCTACCGCTTCTTCCAGCGAACATGAGCCGTCAAAATAAGCGAAGAGTTGCTGATAGCCAATCGAGCGAAGCGCGGGTAAATCGCGCGGATAGTCTGCGTCGTAGATCGCTCTTGCTTCCGCAAGTAAACCCTGCTCCATCATTCGATCCACACGAAGATTGATCCGCTGGTAAAGTGACTCACGATCCATCGTTAGCCCGATCATGAGAGGATCAAGCGCCGTCTGTTCGCCCGCAGAGTTGAGAAAATCCGCGCCATAGCTTGAAAGCGGCTGGCCGGAGCAGTCAAACACTTCCAGCGCGCGGACGATTCGCTTCTTATCGTTCGGGTGCAGCTTCTCCGCGGAAACGGGATCGATGCGCTTGAGCCGGTCATACGTCACAAGAGGTGCTTGATCGTATTCAGCCGCAGCAAGCGCGCGGGCCTCTTCGTTCTTCGGCACCGCGAATCCAAGCGGATACGTGAGCGCATTGACATACAGCCCGCTACCGCCGACGATGATCGGCGTATGCGCGCGAGCGGATATATCATCAATCGCCTTGATCGCCATACTGCGAAACATCGAAACCGAAACATCCGCCGTATCGATCGGCAGACAGTCGATCATGTGATGCGGGATGCCTTCACGCTCTTCCATGGAAGGTTTCGCCGAGCCGATGTCCATGCCAAAATACACTTGCACGGAGTCAGCGGAGACGATCTCCCCGCTCGTTCGCTTTGCAAGCTCTATGGAAAGCTCTGTTTTATGGCAGGCGGTCGGGCCTACGATGCAGACGATCTTTTGCCGTCGTGATTCTGATTCTTTCATCTTTCAGTCGATTCTTTTGTCGATTACAGAACGCGCTTAAACATCTTTTCGATGTCTATTTTGGTGAAGCGAACCGCAACCGGCCGCCCGTGCGGGCAGGTTAAGAGCGCGTTCTGTTCGGAGATGCGTTCCAATAGCTGCCGAATCTCTTCGTGTGAGAGACGCTCCCCCGCCTTGACCGCGTGCTTGCAGGCAGATTGCGCAATCGCATCGCGAAACCATTCGTTCGGACGCGCATCTTCGTATCCGGAAAGAAACTCCAATACATCGTGCAGAAACTCCGCCTTTAGTGCGGTTCCGTTGATCTGCGGCACCGCAAGCAGCGTTACGTTTGTTTCGCTCGCATCCGAAAACACAAATCCGAGTTGCTCCAACTCCGCTTTGCTCGAAAAGAACACGTCCGACTCCGTCGGTAACAGCCGCACATCCTCCGGTAGAAACAGCGTCTGCGACACGATCGCGGCTCGTCTTGCCATCAGCGCATCGTAGAGCAGCCGCTCATGCGCCGCATGCTGATCGATACAGTAGACGAATTCGCCTTGCTGCACATACCAATACGTGTCAAACGCACAGCCGATGATGTGGAACGGCTCCGAAAGTGGCTCGGAAGGTTTGCTCAGAAAGATCGGTTGCGGACGCGACTGCTGCTCTTCCTGCTCTCGTGCTGGAAAGCGATAGGTCGGAACACGCGGCGGAGCACTCGAAAAGCTACTCTCCTGTAGGGAACTGCTCGGCTTTGAGAACGGCGTGCGGAGATCCACTCTCCGCGCTTCCTCCGGGATGCTAAATGTAGGCGTTTCCTCTTGCTGCAACGTTTCTCTCGGCTGCAAAGCGTCTCGCTGAATCTCAATCGTCGGCACATAGCTGTGAATCAGCGCCTCGGAGCAGGCGACAACGACGCTTCTCGTCACGCGCTGCTCGTCGGTAAAGCGCACCTCCAGCTTGGAGGGATGGACGTTGACGTCCACCTCCGCGTAGGCGATGCTTAGATACAGCACGGCGAACGGAAAGCGACCGATCAGTACGCGCGTGTCAAAGGAGCGCGAAAGCGCGTTGCTCAGCGCGTTGGAGCGAATGATGCGTCCATTAAGCAAAATCGTCTGGCCGGAGCGGTTGGCGCGCGCAAGATCCGGCACACCGACAAACCCCGTGATCTTTAAATAGCCATCGTCAAACGAAACGGGACAAATCTGCCGCTCTACACTGACACCGTAAACGCACACCAATGCATCCTTTGCGCTGCCGTTTCCCGTAGAGCGATAGACTGTCTTCCCTCCGTTGACGTAATGCACGGCAATTTGCGGCACGGAGAGGATCAGCCGTGCGATATAATCTCCGATTGCTGCGCTCTCGGCGCGCGCGCTTTTCACGAACTTGAGACTCGCGGGCACATTGTAAAACAGATTTTGCACTTCAAGCGTCGTCCCGCGCGTGCCGGCGGTTCGCTTATGCTCAAGCAAGTCGCCGCCCTCATAGCGAATCAGCGTACCGAGATCGTCGTCTTCCGTCTGCGTTTGTAAAGTGACGCGGGCAACTGCG
>JBDKRF010000244.1:0-16515 GCA_039683525.1 Clostridiaceae bacterium | reverse complement strand
AACCCGCACTGACGACAGTCAAGCAGCCGCAGTATCAGCTGGGTTTTCTCGCCTGCGAGATGCTCATCGAGCAGATGCACAGCGACAACTTTGCGCCGCGACAGATCATGCTGGACGCGGAGATCATCATTCGCGAATCACTTTAACCAGTTTTCGACAACTGTTTGGCAAAACGAGGCTGTCCAGAAAGATACTTTCTTTCTCGGATAGCCTTTTGCGTTGGATTGTAGCCTCACGGGCGGATTATATCCGCCCCTACAACCGCTCTTACGAGGTAACACACAATCGAATCCATTTGATTCGATTTTAACCTGGATTTTTCCGTGCGCGTGTAGGGGCGGATATCATCCGCCCGCACTTCCAGCGAGATGGATGTTGTTTTGAACGGTGCTATTCTTTTATGGATATCAGATCATCGAGTGGTATAATGATCGCAAAATGATCAGGCCGGAGTGTGGAATGGTTCGTTACCGCATACAAGTTCGGGGTATTGTTCAAGGCGTGGGCTTCCGTCCGTTTGTCTATCGGGAGGCTATGCGCTTTGCGCTATCCGGATTTGTACAGAATACGGGTTCCGGTGTCACGATTGAGATCGAGGGGGATAATGCCGCCTGCGCGGGGTTTCTCTCCGCACTGAATGACGAAGCGCCGCCACTCTCCCGCATCCAAAGCGTTGAAGCGGGCGAAATTCCGGCGAAAAACGAGCGCGGCTTCCTCATTCGCGCCAGTGAAGGCGGCGAAAAAAGCGCGCTCATCTCACCCGATATCGGCATCTGCGAGGATTGCCGCAGAGAGCTGTTTTCCAAGAACGACCGCCGGTTTCGCTATCCTTTCATCAACTGTACCAATTGCGGCCCGCGCTTTTCGATCATCGAGGACATCCCCTACGACCGGAAGTATACGAGCATGCGCGGCTTTCGCCAGTGCGTGCCCTGCCAGAGCGAATACGAAAACCCGCTCGACCGCCGCTTTCACGCGCAGCCAAACGCCTGCGCTGTCTGCGGGCCGAAATTGACGTATCTAGTGGATGGCGAAGAGCAAAGTGGCGATCCCGTCATGTTGTTTGCGGACAGCATCCGCGCGGGTAAGATCGTCGCGGTCAAAGGTATCGGCGGGTTTCACCTCGCCTGCGACGCGGCAAACGAATCCGCCGTGCAGCTCCTGCGCACGCGAAAGCAGCGCTTTGAAAAGCCGTTTGCGGTGATGCTGAGGGACATGGACAAAGTCCGGCAATACTGCACCGTTTCTTACGAAGAAGAGACTCTACTGACCAGCGCGAAGAACCCCATCGTGTTGTTGCAAAAGCGCGAGGATACACCCCTTGCCACCTCCGTTGCGCCGGATAATCGCAGGCTCGGCGTCATGCTGCCGTATACGCCGCTGCACTGTTTACTATTAGAAGAAACACCCGCGCTTGTACTCACGAGCGGCAACATCTCCGATCGCCCGATGCTCTATCGGGATGATGAGATTCCCGCAGCGTTCGCCGCGCTTGCGGACGCCGTGCTGACGCACAACCGCCCGATCGTACGGCGCGTGGACGACAGCGTGTTTGTGGTGAGTCTGGGTGAACCGCGCCCCCTGCGCCGCGCCCGCGGCTGGGCGCCGGAGCCTCTGCCGTTGTTACCGGGTGCGGACGGCATTCTCGCCATGGGGGCGCAGCAGAAGAACACGTTTTGTCTGGTCAAGCAGGGGCAGGCTTTTGTCAGCTCCCACGTTGGCGATTTGGACGATCCCGATACCGAAGCGGACTATCTGCGCGAAATCGTCTCCTTGCAGCGTTTGTTTGCGGTGGAGCCGGAGCAGATTGCCTGCGATCTGCACCCCGACTATGCCAGCACGCGCATTGCACTGCAAATGGGGCTTCCTCTGCGCTTTGTGCAGCATCATCACGCGCACTTCGCCTCGGTTCTGGCGGAGCACGCGGTCAACTCCCCTGCGCTCGGCTTCATCTGGGACGGAACGGGCTATGGTGCGGACAAAACCATCTGGGGCGGGGAAACGCTATATGGAACCATCGCGAGAAGCATCCGCGTAGGTCACATCCTACCGTTTGCGCTGCTTGGCGGCGAGGCAGCCGTGCACGAACCCTGGCGCGCTGCGCTGAGTGTTAGCGTAATCGCGCTTGGTCGCGCGGAGGCGCTAAAGCTCTTTCCCGTGCGTGCTCGCGAAGCGGAGTTGTTGCTGCAAGCAGCTAGTGCGGGGCTCAACGCGCCCGTCACCACCAGTATGGGTAGGCTCTTCGACGCAATCGCCGCGCTCTGCGGACGAAGCGAAACCGTCTCCTACGAAGGGCAGGCTGCCATCGCGTTGGAGCAGTGCGCGGACGAAACCGAGCCGGAAAGTTATCATTTTTCCATCGTGCGTGAGCATGATGGTTGGATTTACGACTGGCGTCCCGTCGTCAACCGCGTTATACTGGATGCCGCAAACGGTGTTGAGTTTGGCCGCATCAGTATGCGCTTTCATCGCGCGCTGGCTGAATTGCTGGCAAAAGCCGCGGAAACACACCGCGCAGAGACCGGCTGCAATCTCGTCGCGCTCAGCGGCGGTTGCTTCCAAAACGAACTGCTGCTCCGGCTCAGCGACGCCGCGCTGAGACAGCAGGGCTTCACGGTGCTCATCAATCGGCTGGTGCCCTGTAATGACGGAGGAATCAGTTACGGTCAGGCGGCTGCCGCAGCGGCCCTTGCGCAAGAAGATTAGAAAAGAGGTTGATCCAGATATGTGCCTCGCAATCCCCGGCACCATCGCAAAAATTGAAGAAGAAACCGCCACAATCGACTATGGCGGCACGACGCGGCACGCGTCCATTCGGCTCCTGCCGGATGTGACGATAGGTGACTGCGTTCTCGTTCACGCGGGATTCGTGATCCAGAAGGTCGATCCCGACGAGGGAGCGGAGTTGGAAGCGCTTCTGCGCGAAGTGGAGCTCTTGTGAGCAACATCGAGCTCTTAACCGAGAAAATCGCAATTGCAGCGTGCGATTTACCGCAGATGACCATCATGGAGGTCTGCGGTACGCATACGCACGCCATCCGCCGCTATGGCATCCGCCAGCTGCTACCTGGCAACATCCGCCTCGTTTCCGGGCCGGGCTGCCCCGTCTGCGTCACGGCGGAGGAGGATATCGCGTGTGCGCTCGCGCTGGCGAAACAACCGAATGTGACGCTATTCTGCTTTGGAGACATGATGCGCGTGCCCTGCGGGGAGGAAAGCCTCTCTTTGCTTGCATCCCGCGGTGCGGATGTCCGCATTGCGCTGTCTCCCCTGGATGCGCTCGCGTTTGCAAAAGAGCACCCCGCGCGCGAGGTCGTCTGGTACGGAGTCGGCTTTGAGACGACAACGCCGCACACCGCGGCCTTGCTGGAAGCGGCAAGACGCGATCACGTACAAAATCTCTCCGTCTTCTCCGCGCACAAAACCATGCCAAACGCACTGCGCGCGCTGCTGGGCGATGCTTCGCATGTGGACGCGCTGCTGTGCCCCGGTCATGTCGCCTCCATCACGGGCGCGAACGCGTTTGCGTTCGTTCCGGAGGAGTTGCATCTTCCCGCCGCAATCTCCGGCTTTGCGCCGGAGGAGTTGCTTGCAGCAATCCTTGCGCTGGTAACGATGGTAAAGCACAGCAAGCCTTCGCTCGTCAACGCTTATCCGCGCGTGGTAAAATCGCTGCCAAACGAAACTGCGCGCACGCTGGTGGACGAATGGTTCGTGCCTTCCGATGCGGTCTGGCGCGGATTGGGCGAGATTCCGCAAAGCGGGCTCACGCTGAAGCCAGAGTATGCATTTTATGATGCAAGTAAGCGTCTCTCTCCCGTGATGGAGCCGGTCAAGGCGCGCACTCACTGCCGCTGTGGAGACGTGCTGCGCGGCAGCATCGAGCCGAGCGATTGTCCGCTCTTTGGCAGGGCATGCGTGCCGCAGCATCCGCTGGGCGCTTGCATGGTCTCATCGGAAGGCGCTTGCGCTGCGTATTATCAATATGAAGGAGCGGGCATATGACAGACCACATCACGCTGGCGCACGGCTCCGGCGGGCGGGATTATCGCGAGCTCGTCGAGACGATCTTTGCGCCCGCGTTTCATAACGAGTTTCTCTCGCCGCTGACGGACGCCGCGATCCTGCCCGCGGGCGAACGCATCGCCATGACGACGGACGGCTTCGTGGTGACCCCGATTTTCTTCCCCGGCGGGGATATCGGCAGGCTTGCCGTTTGCGGCACGGTCAACGACCTCGCGGTCTCCGGCGCGATTCCGCGCTATCTTTCCTGCGCGATGGTGTTGGAAACAGGACTTCCAGTCGAAACATTGCGCCGCGTGGTTGACTCCATGGCAAGAACCGCGCGGGAAGCTGGTGTGGTCATCGTGACCGGAGATACAAAGGTAGTAGAACAGGGCGGCTGCGCGGGGATCTATATCACCACTGCCGGCGTCGGCGTCTTTCCCGCAAACGCGGTGATCCCGACGCAACAGCCGCAGGCGGGCGACGTCATCCTCTGCACCTCGCCCATCGCAAGCCACGGCATGGCGGTCATGGCGGCGCGGCACAACCTCAGCTTCGATCCCGCAATCGAGAGCGATGTGCGCCCGCTGAACTATTCCATCCGTGCCGTTCTGGATGCGGGGGTACGCGTGAACGCCATGCGCGATCCGACGCGCGGCGGCGTCGCAGGCACGCTCAACGAATGGGCAGGCTCCGCGCTCGATATCACGATCAGTGAATCAGCGCTCCCTGTCCGTGCGGATGCGCGCGCGGCCTGCGAAATACTCGGCATCGACCCCGTGTATGTGGCAAACGAAGGCGTCGCGCTCTTTTCGCTTCCTGAGAAGCAGGCGCAGATCGCGCTTTCTGCACTGCAGGCGATCGATGGCTGCGCGGAAGCTGCAATCATCGGCTGCGTCACAGCAGGACGTGGAAACGTCTACGCAAAGACGCAAATCGGCACCTTCCGGCGCATTCTTCCGCCCAGTGGAGAGCTTTTGCCACGCATTTGTTGATTTTTTTACGCATTTTTCTTTCGATCCTTCTATATCAATAACCGGAAATCGCTTTCGACGCTTCCTTCGATCGCAGGATTTCGCAACTGAGCCCCACCGAAATTTCTTCCACACAACCGGCGTATGCGTAAACGGCACGATAAACACCTCTTTTGCGCATTTTTTTTGCGCTGCCTGCATTCGGCTGGTTTTAGGCCTGTTCGCATATATCGTAATTCGTAATGTATATCGGTATTATAAAACTGATTCGATAATTCCGGCATTTCTTGACCTTTTATAACAGCGGCACTATAATAAACACGCGATTTTTGCATGCAAAAGCCTGTCCCGCCAACGACTTTGCGGGGTGGGCTTTCGTCATGAACAGAGGAAATGGGATCTATGCAAGCTACGCTTCTCGTCTGCATTTTTTCGCCACTGATAGGGGCGTGTATTCTGCCGCTCATCGGACGGCGTGCGCCAAGAGTGAGAAACTTCTTCTCGCTCCTGTTTGTGTTCGTCGCTTTTGTCTGCGCGGCGGGGCTTTTGCCCTCCGTACTCGCGGGCGAAAAGCCGCTCGTGCGCCTAGCGCTGCCGCTGGGGTTAAGCCTCGGTTTTCAGGCGGACGCGCTGAGCGTGTTTATGGCGATGACGTCCTCGCTGGTTGCGTGCGTCATTCTCATCTATTCCTTCGGCTACATCAAGGATTACGACAATCAGAACGAATATTACTTCATGGCGGTGCTGTTCATCGGCGCCATGATGGGGCTTGTGTTCTCGACCAGCCTGATTCTGCTCTATGTCTTTTGGGAAATCAGCGCCATCGCCTGCTGGCGACTCATCGGTTTCTACCGTGAGGAGCTGACCATCGTGCGCGCAAACAAGGCGTTTGTGGTCACCGTGCTGGGCGCTTTGATCATGCTGGTGGGTTTCCTCGGCATCTGGGGGCAGACGGGCACCTTCGAGCTGACCGCTATGCGGGGAATGCATATCCCCTCCTGGTGCGTGGCGCTGATTCTGTTCGGCATCCTCAGTAAATCCGCAACCTTCCCGCTGCACAGCTGGCTGCCGGACGCGGGCGTTGCGCCCTCTCCCGTGACCTCGCTGCTGCACGCGGCCGTGCTGGTCAAGATCGGCGTCTATGCCTACGCGCGGCTCTTTGTCGCGACGTTTGCAATCGATCCGGTGTTTACGCAGATCGTGCCCATCATCGCGGCAGTTTCCGCGCTCATCTCGGCGGGCTGCGCCATGGTGGAGACGGATCTCAAGCGCATCATCGCGTATTCGACCATCAGCCAGCTTGCGTTCATCCTGCTCGGCGTCAGCATCGGCAACGAAACAGGTCTCGTCGGCGGTATGCTGTATATCCTCGCGCACAGCGTGGCAAAAGGCGGGCTCTTCCTCTGCGCGGGCATCGTCGAACACAACCTGCATACCAAGGACATCAATAAGATGGGCGGACTTTTCAAGCGCTTCCCGCTGACTGCGGTCGCGTTTGCGCTCTGCTCGCTCTCGGTCATGGGTGTGCCTCCGTTCTCCGGCTACTTTGCGAAGTTCCTCGTCGTTCAGGGCGCGCTCACCGCAAACCAGCCCTGGATTGCGGGCGTATTCATCCTCGGCGCATTTATGACGGTGTTCTATCTCTCCCGCGTGTTCTTCAAGGTGTTCTTAGGACCCGAGACCAACCCGCATGCGCACGAAAAGACGCGCACGATGGTCGGCAGCGTGGTCTTCCTCGGTATTCTGGCGCTCGTGCTGGGCGTGTTCATTTCTCTGCCCGCGGAGCTGGCTTCGCGCATTTGGGGGGTGCTGTAATATGGCTTCTGTCTGCGCATGGCTTGGCGGCGGTGCCAATCTGCCGCTGCTCCTCATCGGTCTTCCGATCCTCGGCGGGCTGATCATCTGGCTCTTGAAAAAAACCTACGCGCTTCAAGTCGCGGCGGTCGTCTTCTTCGGCCTTGTCAACATGTTCCTCTGCCTCGCGCTGTATCTCGGCGGCGGGGTCAGCGTTTCCCTGCCGTTTGCGGGCTACGGATTTGAGGCAAAGTTTGTCTCTAGCGGCCTTTCCGCCGTATTGCCGCTATTTGCATCCGTGGTTGCGTTCCTGCTCGCGCGGTATTCGGTAACCTATTATCGCGGCAAACAGGAAGGCGGGCTGTTCTTGCTCTTCTTCTTCGTGAGCGTCGGCTTTGTCAACGGCGCGCTGCTGAGCGACAACCTGCCCGTGATGCTCGTCTTCTGGGAAGGGCTGCTCGTCTCGATGAGCGTTCTACTGCTGATCGGCAACATGCAAAAGCCGCGTGCCGCCATTAAAATGCTCTGGATCAGCGGCGTTGCGGACCTCATGCTGATGCTGGGCGTGATCATCACGATTCACGTTTCGGGTCAAAGCAATATCTCCGCCATCACGCGTCTGCCCGTCGAGGGCGTCGGCGCGGTTGGCTGCGTGTTGATGCTGCTCGGAGCTTTGGGCAAGGCTGGCGCGGTTCCGTTCCACAGCTGGATTCCGCTCGCGGCGGAAGACGCGCAGAGTCCGTTCCTTGCGCTGTTCCCCGCGTCGCTGGAGAAAATTCTCGGCATCGGACTCGCGATTCGCATCGTGACGCAGCTGTATGATGTGCAGCCCGGTTCCGCCACGAGTACGTTTATCATGATCATCGGTGCGATTACGCTGTTCATCGGAGTCGCGATGGCGCTGATTCAAAAGGATATGAAAAAGCTCCTCTCCTACCACGCCATCAGCCAGGTCGGCTACATGATCCTCGGCGTGGGTAGTGCGCTGCCCATCGGCATCGTCGGCGCGCTGTTTCACATGATGAACCACGTGCTGTATAAATCCGGCCTGTTCCTCACCGCGGGCGCGATTGAAAAGCGCACGGGCACGACGGATCTTAAGCATATCAGCGGACTCGGCAAGTTCATGCCCGTCACCGCCGCGTGCTTCGTGGTATTCGGCCTCGCGATTTCCGGTTTCCCCGGATTCAACGGATTCTTCTCGAAAGAGCTTGTGTTTGACGCGGCTCTGGAGAGCAATGTGATCTTCTACATCGTAGCGCTGGTTGGCGCGGCGATGACGGCAATTTCGTTCCTCAAGCTCGGCGGTGCCGCATTCTTTGGCAAGACGGAGCTTCCGCAGGGCGTCAAGCACGTCAAGGAAGCGCCGCTTGGCATGGCGCTACCCGCAATTGTGCTCGCGCTGCTGTGCGTTCTGATGGGCGTGTTCAACAGCGTGGCGCACAAGCTCCTGTTAACTCCCGCGCTGGGCTACACCGAATCGTTTGCGGGCTGGCCGAAGAGCGCGCTGCTTGTCGCGCTGTCCTGCGTGGCTCTGGTTATCGCCCTGCTTGACCACCTCTATGGCCGCAAAAAGAGCGGAGACGCGCTGCACAGTGCGGACCATCTCCACTACGCGCCCGGCGCAAAGCAGATTTACGCCGTTGCCGAGGCGGGCAAGCTCGATCCCTACAACTGGCTCACGGCGGCGGTCGCCGGATTCTCCCGCGTCTGTATGTGGATCGAAAAGGGAGTCAGCTGGGTCTACGACAAAGGCGTGCCTAGCTTGGTGCGCGGGGTTTCTTCCCTGCTGCACCGCGGCGTCAACGGCAGCTTAACGCGTTACCTCGCGCTCGCGGTCTTCGGGTTTGTCTGCATCGCGGTTGTGTTCCTGATCGTACTATTATAAGAAAGGCGGCGAACATATGAGATTGCATCCTCAAAATCTTCCGTTTGCTGCCAATCGTGCAGCGGGAAAGGCGGTGCGTTTATGAAGGCACTGACCATCCTCACCCAACTCTTTCTTGCACTGCCGATGATCGCGCTCGTGGTGAACAACCTCGTTCCGCGCGAGAGCATGCGTCACGCAACCATCGGCATGAGCGCAGGCATCGCCATTGCGCAGATGCTGGCGGCGTTTGCCGGATTTTTCCTGCTTGCCGCTTCCGGTGAGCACAGCTTCGGTTTCTCGCTGGCATGGGATCTTTCAAAAAGTCTGCGCTATTTCAGCGTCGATTTGGTAACGCTGTTCCTCCTCGGCTGCGTGGGCCTCGTCACGCTGGCCTCTACGCTCAACGCGCTGACCACCATCGACGATCACCGCAGCTCGTTTACCAACATGCTGATGGTCATGATGCTCGGCATGAACGGCATGCTCATCGTGCGCGATCTGTTTTCGCTGTACGTGTTCATGGAAGTCACGGGCATTGCGAGCTTTGTCATGATCGGCATGTATAAGAGCACACGAGACTTGGAAGGCGCGTTCAAGTATATGACGCTCTCCGCGCTTGCCACCATCTTCATCCTCACGGGGCTTTCGCTGCTGTTTCTCAAGGCGGGCAGCCTCTCCTTTACCGCACTCAAGCCCGAGCTCTTCGTGGGTAACGGCGATCCAAAAACCCTACTTTGCTGGGTAGCGCTCGTGCTGCTTGCCTCCGGTTACGCCATCAAGAGTGGCGTCGCTCCCTTCCATAGCTGGCTGCCGGACGCGTATGAGAGCGCGGATACCGCGGTCTCCATCATGCTCTCCGGCATCGTGACCAAGATCGCAGGCGTCTACAGTCTGCTCGTGCTCGTGCGCCTCTTCCCCGGCAATGTCGCGCTGAAGACGACGCTGCTGGCGCTGGGGCTCTTCACCATCGTCGTAGGCGCACTGCTCGCGCTGCAACAGAAAAACTTCAAGCGTGTCGCGGCTTACTCCTCGGTCAGCCAGATGGGCTATATTCTGTTGGGTCTCGCCGCGGATACGCGCCTCGGCATCATCGCGGCGCTCCTGTACCTGTTGACGCACTCGCTTGCGAAATCCACGTTGTTCACCAATGCCGCCGCGCTGGAAAATCGCCTCGGTACGCTGGATCTTGACGAGATGGGCGGCCTCCAGGCAAAGATGCCGGTCACCGCGTTTTCCTCGGTCACGGCTCTGCTGTCCATCGCCGGTGTGCCGCCGCTTGCAGGCTTCTGGAGCAAGCTTCTGGTACTCATCGCGCTCTGGAGCGCAGGGCTTCACGGAGTCGCCGCCGTCGCACTGGTATTGAGCATTCTCTCCGGCGCATACTTCCTGCGCTTGCAAAAGAAAGTCTTCTTCGGCAAGCTGAAGGAACGCTGGAATTCTGTCAAGGAGATCACGGGCGGCATCAAAATCTCGGAACTGCTGCTCACGATCGGTACGATCGGAATCGGTCTAGGCTTCCCGCTGGTGCTCATGTACCTGGCTCAAGCCGGGCTGGTCTGAAAGGAGCGCATATGAACGTAGCGATTTATATTTGTCTCGGCGCAATGCTGGTGTTTGCGTTTTTCTCGGTGCTTAGCCGGCACCTGATCAACGCCGCGATCTCGCTTGCCGCGGTCAGCGCGGCCTGCGGTGTGCTGATGTATGTGCTCGGCGCGCATACCGCCGCCATCTTTGAGGTATCGGTCTGTTCCGGCCTCGTCACAGTAATCTTCATCAGCGCGGTCAGCCTCAGTAACGGAGATCGGCAGGCCAGCGCGCCGGAAAAACGCGCGCATCTCTTGCCCATCATCCTCATCGCCATCGGAGCAGTTCTGGTTGTTGCGGCGCTGCTCACGGGCTTCTCGCTGGGCGCGCACGGCCCGGTCGGCAGCGCTGCGAGCTTTGACAACGTCTTTTGGGAAACACGTCAGGCGGATATTTTCGGTCAGATGGTCGCAATCCTCGCCGGTGCTTCCGCTATCGTGGTGTTCTTTAAGGAGAGTGAGAAACAATGACCGTTTCGACCGTAATGCTCATTGCCGGCGTTGTGCTCATCCTGACCGGATGCTTTGAGCTCATCCGTACCCGGCATATGCTCAAGATCATCATCGCATTGGAGCTTGCCATCAAGGCGGTTTCGATGTTCATCGCGCTCGGCGGCTGGCTCAACGGCAATATGCCCGTTGCGGAGTCGCTCATCGTGAGCGTCATCGTGCTCGAAGTCGTGGTTGCCACGGTGCTCAGCGGCATCGCCATCAGCATCTATCACAAGCACGGCAACATGGATATCCGCAGCCTCAGAAACCTGAAGGGATGATAGAAGAGCTATGAACGTTCAGCAAATCGTGATATCAACGCCCGTACTCTTCCTTGCGTTTCTGCTGCTTTTGATGCTGCTTTCGGTGTATCTCAAGCACAAGGCGGATAAGACCCCGTCCGGCAAACACGCCTTTGACCCCTATGCCTGCGGTCAAAGCGAGGATGCGGTCAGTCAATACGTCAATCCGAATTTCCGGCGCATGTTTTACCTCGCGTTTTTCTTCACGATCATGCATGTGCTCGTGATGATCGTCGCGACCGCGCCAAAGGGACACACGCTGATGCCGGTTGCTTACATCGCGGTCGGCGCGCTTGCAATGCTGATCCTGTTCCGCAAGTAATCGTTTTGACAAGATCAGCCGGTGTCGTTCTAAAGTGATGAGATAGAGGGAAAAGTATGGGTTTACTCGATAAAGCAATCGCATGGGGAGAGAAGAAATCTCCCTGGATTATCCACTTCAACGCGGGCGCATGCAACGGTTGCGACATTGAAGTAGTAGACGCGCTTACGCCGCAATACGATCTCGAGCGCCTCGGCATCCTGCAGCAGGGCAGCCCCAAGCACGCGGACGTGCTCGTCTGCACGGGCGCGGTCACGCTGCAAACGCGGGATCGGCTCAAGCAGATTTACGACCAGATGTCCACGCCGAAGTTTGTCATCGCGGTCGGCACCTGCGCCTGTACGGGCGGTATATTCGACAGCTGCTATTGCGTGACCGGCGGCATCGATACCGTCGTTCCGGTGGACGCGTATATCCCCGGTTGCGCCGTGCGGCCGGAGGCGATCATCGACGCGGTGGGCAAGCTGCTTGCCACGCTTGATCAAAAGGAGGCAAAGGGCAAATGAACTTGGAAGAGACAATCCTCGCGCTCAACAAGCGCTTTCCCGCACTGGAGGCGGTCTCCAACCGCCCGATGCGGATCTTTTCTGCTTTTGCTGAACCCAAGGCGTTTGAAGAAGCGCTTCGATACGCCAACCTGACGCTGGGCTATCACAAAGGCAAGCACATCATCGGTACGGACGAAGGTGAAAACATCGGCATCTCCTATATCCTCTCCAACGATGAAAACGTGCTGCTGGTATTGCGCGAGCGCGTACCCAAGAGAGCCCCGCATGTGCACTCGATGGGCGAACTGTATCCCTCGCTGGTGTTGCACGAGCGGGAACTGGTCGATCTTTTCGGCGTGCAGGTTTCCGGTCTGCCGGAGGGCCCACGTTATCCCCTGCCCGACTGCTGGCCGGAGGGGCAATACCCGCTGCGCAAAGAGTGGAACCCCGCATATTTCAACAAGCAAACCATGGCCTATGAACCGCCAAAGGAGGAGGATGCAAAATGAGCGAGCGCAATCAGAACGAACGCACCAACAAAGTCGTTGTGCCGATCGGGCCGCAGCATCCGTCCCTGAAAGAACCGGGCAGCTTTAAGATCACGCTGGACGGCGAAAAGGTGGAGCGCGCGGTCGTCGAGATCGGTTACAATCACCGCGGCATCGAGAAAGCCTGCGAAAGCCGCAACTATATTCAGGCACTGTATATCATTGAGCGCGTCTGCGGCATCTGTTCGCACGCGCATACCTCGTGCTTCTGCCAGGCGTTTGAAGACCTCGCGGGGCTGGATTTGCCGAGAAGGGCGCACTATATCCGCGGCATCGTCGGCGAGCTGGAGCGTCTGCACAGCCACCTGCTCTGGCTCGGCGTTGCGGCGCACGAGATCGGATTCGATACGCTGTTTATGTACACCTGGCGGGATCGCGAGCTGGTGCTGGACCTTCTCGCCCGCATCGGCGGAAACCGCGTGAACTACGGGGTCAACACCTACGGCGGCGTCCGGCGCGATCTGGAGCCGGAGCTGATGGCGGATATCCTTCTCGTTTGCGATAAATTAGAGGAAAAGCTCAAGTACTACGCCAACCTCGCTATGACCGAGAGCACGCTGATTGGGCGACTCAAGGGTATCGGTGTGCTGCTGCCGGAGGATGTGAAAAAGTACAGCGCGGTCGGCCCCGTCGCACGGGCAGCTGGCATCATGGACGACATCCGCGTGACCGAACCCTACGGCGTATTCAAAGAGATTGCGGTCAACCCGATCACCGACGATCATTGCGACGTCTACGGACGCACGCTGGTGCGCGTCAAAGAGATGCTGGAGGCGATCCGGCTCATTCGCATCATGGTCAAGGAGATTCCGGACGGCCCGATCTCCGTTCGTCCGCCGCGCAAGTTGCCCGCAGGAGAAGCGTTTGCTCGCGTAGAGGCCCCGCGCGGAGAGGACATTCACTATATCCGCTCAAACGGCGCGGATATGCCGGATCGCGTACGCGTACGCGCGCCATCCGAGGCAAACTGGCACGGCATGAGCCACATGCTGGAAGGCTTCCAGCTGGCGGATGTGCCGATCATCATCGCTGCCATCGATCCCTGTTATTCCTGCACGGACCGCGCCATCCACCTCATCGGGGACGGCATCAACCAGCTCACGGACTGGGCGCAGATTCGCGCGTTCTCCATTGAGCAATACAAGGCGCGCGGCATCGATCCCGGATCGATCAAGATGCGCGAATTCTAACGAAAGGGGAAACAACACATGCTACTCGCTCTATTCAAAGTGCTCGTATTCCCCGGATTGCTGTTTCTCGGGTCCTATTCGTTCCTGCTGGAGTTTGTGGATCGCAAGGTCTATGCCCGCATGCAGAGCCGCAAGGGCCCGCCGTGGTACCAGCCGTTGGCCGATATGCTCAAACTCATCGGCAAAAAGGTCATCATCCCGCGCAACGCCCAAAAGCTCGCGTTTGCCGCGCTGCCAACTGTATCCCTTGCCGCCGTTTGCGCAGCGTTTCTCTGCATACCCATCTGGGGAGAAAGGGCGGTCACCGCATACCAGGGCGATCTCATCGCGGTGCTGTATCTGTTGACCATACCGACGCTTTGCCACTTTCTTGCTGGCTACAACAGCCACGAGGTCTATTCCACCATCGGCGCGTTTCGCACGCTAACGCAGATGTTTGCCTATGAGGTTCCGCTGTTTATGGCGTTTCTCTCTCCGGCGATCCTTGCGGGCACGTGGTCCATCTCCGGCATTTCGGCGTTTTACGCGGCGCATCCGCTGTACACGCTCATCAACATCCCCGCCTTCTTGGTTTCGCTCCTGGCTTCGCAGAGCAAGCTTGAGCGCATGCCCTTTGACGCACCGGAGGCGGAAACGGAGATCGTCGGCGGCGCGCTGGTGGAGTACAGCGGCCGTTATCTCGCCTTTTTCCGCGCAACGGCGATCGCGGAACTCACGGCGATCGCTTCCGTGCTTGCTGCGCTGTTTCTGCCGTTTTATACCGGTGCTGCATGGTTTGACTTCGTGCTGTACCTTGTGAAAACACTTGCCATCGTGCTGATGATGGTGCTGCTGCGCGCGACGATGGCGCGTATCCGTATCGATCAGACGCTCAAGTTCTTCTGGTCGATTCTGACGCCGATTGCGATGCTGCAGATGATCGTCAACCTGCTGCTCAGAGGAGGGTTAGGTCTATGAGGAAAAAACAGGAGCGTCCCGGCGGGCTCGCCGGCCTCGCCATTAAAAACCTGTTTCGAAAGCCCGCGACTCAGGTGCATCAGTTCGGGGAAGACGGCATCCAGAAGGGCTATCGCGGAAAACTGCTGTATGACCCGAGTAGCTGCATCAATTGCGTGATGTGCATGCGGGACTGCCCGACGGGCGCAATTACGATCAAAAATTTCGGTACCAAGGAAGAAAAGCAGATGCACGCCTATCTCAATCTCGGCCGTTGCGTCTTCTGCTGCCAATGCGTAGATACCTGCCCTAAGAAATCTTTGAGCTTCTCAAGCGACGTACTGCTCGCAAGCTTCAACCGCGAGAGCCTGGAAATCGAGCTGTGAACGAGCTGGAGACATATTTTTCGGCGGCGTTTGCGGATCACAAGCGCATCTGCATCCTCGGTGTCGGCACCGAGCTGTGCCATGACGACGCGGCGGGGCTCTATCTTGTGGATCAACTCTCTAGTCGCCTTGGCGTCCCCATCGGTGAGGCAAGCGGCAGGATTTTGCTCGTCAACGGCGGACCTGCACCGGAGAATTTCTCAGGCTTGATCCGGGAGTTTCATCCCGATCTGCTGGTCGTGGTCGACGCGGCGTTTCTGGAACTTCCCGCAGGCTCGATCCAGTTGCTTCCGGAGGAGCGCGCAGCGGGGCTTTCGTTTTCCACGCATATGTTACCGCTTCCGATGCTGTTAAGCTATCTCAAGCTCGCCTGTAGCTGCGAGACGTGCCTTGTGGGCATCCAGCCCGCGACCACGGAGCAGGGAATCGGTATGTCCGCGCGCGCAATGGAAGGCGCGGAACTGCTCGCGAGCATATTCGAGCAGGCATTGGCCTGATTGAACACCATCAAACCCAACAAAAAGACCCAAGCCACACGGCCTGGGTCTTTGTTTTACTATAGAGTTCCTGTTTACTTAAACAACAGATTCAGCTTCTGCTGCGCTGCCTCGTCCGCAAAAGCGAGTACGATATCGCCCGTGCCAACCACGGTGCCGCCGTGTGGAATCAGCGTCTTCTCGCCTTGATACAGCGCGATGATGACCGACTGCTCCGGCAGCGTGAGATCGCGGATTTGCTTGCCGACTGCTTGCGCCGTCTCGCTGACCTTGTACTGCACGATGGAGTAGGTGCCGCGGCTGATCTTCATCAGCGTCAGCATGGCAACCTGATTCATCTCCTCGACCACGAGGTGCGCCAGAAGATCCGCCTGATTGATCGCGACATCCACGCCCATGCCCGCGTTGAAGAGCCAGGCGTTCTTGGGGTTGTTGACGCGCGCGATCACGCGGGGTACATCGAACTCGAAGCGCGCGATGGTGGCCGCAACGAGGTTTGTCTCGTCCGCTCCGGTCACCGCAGCTACGACGTCCGCCTTCGCGATGCCCGCCTGCTCCAAGATGTCCGGGTCAGTACCGTTACCTAAGAGAATATTCTTCTGCGGAATATCCTTCTTGAGCTTTTGAATGATGTTCTCACGGTTTTCAATCACCGTCACTTCGCATTTGTTGGCCAGTAAAATGCTCGCGATATGCGCGCCTGTTTGACCACCGCCGATGATAATGACTTTCATCTTCTACACCCGCCCCTCTCACAGTAGGCCAAGCACGTGTTTAAACTGCTTGACCGAGGAAACCAACACACTGAAGTAGACGACATCGCCCTTTTGCAGCACGGTGCCCAGCGTCGGCAAAAACGTTTGATTCTGCCGGCTCAAGGCGCTTACACTGAACTCCCCCGCTGCGGTGACATCCACAACTTTCCTGCCAACCAAAAGCTCCGTCACTTCGACGCGGACGATGTCCACGCCGCCGTTGCCGAGGCCGGCGACGATATCCAGCTGGTCATAGCTCAACAGCTCGATGGCATGCCTGACGCCCCACTCGGTGGCGGAGATCGTCTGAATGCCAAGCGTGCGGTAGATTTCGGCCTTTCTCGGGTCGTAAAGGCGACTGATGACGCGCGGC
>JBDKRF010000243.1:0-7440 GCA_039683525.1 Clostridiaceae bacterium | reverse complement strand
GTGACAGGAGCATTCAAGAACCCTGGAACGACTGGAAATGGCAGTGTCGCCACCGTATCACGACAAACGATCAACTCAAGAACATCCTCCCGCTGACACGGCAGGAGGAAACGGAGATCAACACCTGCCTTGGCGCATTCCGAATGGCAATTACGCCTTACTACGCGTCTTTGATCAATCCGAATGATCCGAACGATCCCATCCGCATGCAGGCGGTGCCGTCGATTCTTGAAACCCACGTGGATGAAAACGACCTCAACGACCCGCTCGGCGAGATGTCGGATAGTCCCGTTCCGCATGTGGTGCATCGCTATCCGGATCGTGTGCTGCTGCTGGTGACGCTGCAATGCGCGATGTATTGCAGGCACTGCACGCGCAGGCGAGCGGTCGGCGAGGAGGATAAGCCCATTACGGAGGCGCAGCTGCAAAAGGCAGTCGCCTACATCCGCGCGCACAAGGAAATCCGGGATGTGCTGATCTCCGGCGGCGACCCGCTCACGATGAGCACCGAAAAACTGGAGCACATCATCTCCTCCCTTCGTGCCATCGATCACGTGGAGATCATCCGCATCGGAACCCGCGTACCGGTTGTGCTGCCCATGCGCATCACGCAGGAGCTCACCGACATGCTGCGTAACTATCACCCGATCTGGATCAACACGCACTTTAACCACCCGAACGAGCTTACTGCGGAATCCGCGCGCGCCTGCGCCAATATTGTGGACGCCGGCATCCCGCTGGGGAATCAAACGGTGCTGCTGCGCGGCGTCAACGACGACGCAACTACGATGAAGCGGTTGCTGCTGGGTCTCGTCAAGATGCGCGTAAGACCATATTATCTCTATCAGTGCGACCTGAGCTGCGGCATCGGACATTTTCGCACGCGTGTCGAGGTCGGCATCGATATCATGCATCAATTGACCGGCAACATCTCCGGCTATGCCCTTCCGAAGTACGTCATCGACGCACCGGGAGGCGGAGGAAAAATCCCCGTCGCATACGATTATGTGCTCAATAAAGATGATCGCGAAGTGGTTTTGGAGAACTATCGCGGGCAGCGGTATCGCTATCCGCAACCTGAACAGTGACTGCACCTAGCCCGAAGAAAAACAGCGGCCTTTCGGTCGCTGCTTTTTTATGTTTGCGTGCAGGTTTATTTCTTTGCTTTCTTTGATTCATCCAGCTTCTTCGTGGGATTCTCGCGCTTTCTCGCCGCGCGATCCTGTGCGTCCATCGAAGCTCCAAGCGCCACCCCTGCGGCAAGGCCAATCGTCAAGCCGGTCAGTTGATTTCCAAAGAAGCTCGACCCAAGCGACATTCCCAGTGCAAGGCCGATGCAAAGGTAAATAGAGATCCATGCGCTCGCCGGACGCTCCTGTTCCCAGGCAATCGCGCCGTCAACCGGGCTCTCAACCCGATAAAACTTGAGCTTTTCCAGAACATGGTTCGCCGCATCGTTCTTTTCATCCACAAGCGAACTTACGAAATATCCTTCCGAGCTGCCGTATGACCAATTGCAGAGCGCCTCAATCGCCTCTTGCCCATAACCATTTCCGCGTTGACTGGGATAAATGTTAAAGCCAAGCTCAACCGTTTTGTTCACCGGCGCGCCGTGAAATCCAAGCACGCCCACCGGAGTCCCCTCTTTCTTGAGAGAAACACGCCAACCGGTATACCAGAGCGCGTTTTCGGGGTCTGACAGGACATTATTGCGCATTTCGACAAGCGCTCCGCGTAGCAGATCATCTGTTTCGCGCGCCTCCTCTGCCTCCAGCTCTTTCGCGTTGAGCGGCGTAAGCAGAAGCCGTTTTGTCTTGATGGGGTTTTGATCACTGATTCGGTAGCGTTTCATTTCTCTTTGTCGCTTTCGTTCTATTGATTCATTTTTGAGGGTCTGTTTGCGTTCGGGTTAACAGATAGCGTTTCAGCGCTCGATCACTCTTGATCACCGCAGTCTTTTCAGGATATTGATGAACGATTCGCCAGTACCCGCGTACGCGCGGCCTCGTTCTGCCTTGATACAAAATCCACCAGATGAATTCCCAGTTCATTCGCTCGATGCAGCCGTCCGCCATACTCTCCCGCGTTTGTCCGCGAAACGCACGATGTCGCTTGAGGGCGCGAATGAGGCAGATCAGGCGCGGGTAGTTGAGGAAGATGATCTCGTTCGCATCACGCATGCGTTCTTCGCGCAGCAGATACGTATAATTTCCGTCGATCACCCAGTCAGGTTTCGCCTGTTCTTGACGAACGATCTCCCGCGCTGCCTCCGGCTCCCGCTCGGCCCAGTTCGGCAAAAAGTGCACCCGGTCAAGAAACAGCGGCTCTATACCGATCTCCTGCGCAAGGCGCTTTGCCAGCGTGGATTTCCCCGCGCCGCTATAGCCGATGATCGCGATTTTCATGCTTCGTTCCCACTCGTCCTGTGCGCAGAAATCGCCCGCCGACAAGCGGCGGGCTGATGCGCGCGTTTATTCGAGAAAATCCTTGAGCCGTTTGCTGCGGCTCGGATGGCGGAGTTTTCTCAGCGCCTTTGCTTCAATCTGGCGAATGCGCTCACGGGTGACGTTAAACTCCTTGCCGACTTCTTCCAGCGTGCGCGCTTTGCCGTCGTCAAGGCCGTAGCGCAGACGCAGCACTTTTGCTTCACGCGGAGTCAGGGAGTTAAGTACGTCCATGAGCTGCTCTTTGAGCAGGGTAACGGCAACCGCCTCCGCGGGCGCCGGCGCGTCGTCATCGGGAATGAAATCACCAAGGTGGGAGTCGTCCTCTTCGCCGATCGGCGTCTCCAGAGACACCGGTTCCTGTGCGATCTTGATGATCTCGCGCACCTTCTCTTCGGAGATGCCCATCTCTTTGGCGATCTCGTCCGGCCGCGGATCGCGTCCATACTCCTGTACGAGCTGGCGGTTGACGCGGATGAGCTTATTGATCGTCTCCACCATATGAACGGGGATACGAATCGTACGCGCTTGGTCAGCAATTGCGCGCGTAATCGCCTGGCGAATCCACCATGTCGCATAGGTCGAGAACTTATAGCCCTTGCGGTAGTCGAATTTTTCGACCGCTTTGATCAAGCCCAGGTTGCCTTCCTGAATCAAGTCGAGGAAGAGCATGCCGCGGCCAACGTATCTCTTTGCAATGGATACCACGAGACGAAGGTTTGCTTCGGCGAGCTGATGCTTCGCTTCCGGGTCTCCGTCCGCCATGCGCTGCGCAATCTCAACTTCTTGATTGGCGGTGAGCAGCGGCACTTTGCCGATCTCTTTGAGATACATGCGCACCGGGTCGTCGATGTTGATGCCCTCGACGGCAGCCAGCGTGCTCTCAATCTCCGCGATCTCCTGATTGATATCTTCCGGCATTTCAACATCTTCCACGATGTCGATATTCAGCTCTTCCAGATGGTCGTAAACCTTCTCAATTTGCTCCTGATCGAGTTCCAGTTCCTCCAGCGCATCCATGATTTCCTTATAGGAAAGCATGCCCTTTTGTTTACCGGACTCAATTAAATCGTTTAGTTTTTGCGCGCGCGCTTCTTTTCCTTCCAACATACCCGCTCCTTTCAACTTATACCCCGCTTCCTCAGGTTCAGTGCCTGCATTTCTCTTAATAACTCTGCCCGCTGATCCGCCGACAACGCCGGGTCGATCAGTTGGCGCTTGATCTCTTCCATTTGTTCTGCCAAATTGCATTTTTCAATGCGGCTCAGACAATCCCTTGCCGCCTTTTCCGGCTCAGCACAGGGTGCTTCATCCTTCAACGCGGCGCTGACGCGCTCTGCGTCTTCCTTGGTCATCTGCGTCATCAGCAGCGGCAGGTTTGGCTCAACCCCGCGCTCATATGCTTCCGCAAGTCCCCGCACGAAGTTTTGCATGCCCTCGCTGGCAAATTGCTGCTCGAGTCCCTGCTCCTGCGCCAGTTTCACCGCAACGGGAGATTGCAGCATATGAAGGAGAAGCGTATTTTCAGCGTGAACTCTCTCGCTCTCCGGCTCGGTTTCTTTGCGTCTGCCGCTGGCAAGCCGCTCTTTGTACGTGACCGGTTGCTGCCGCTCCGTTCCTTTCGCGTTCGCGCCCTGCGCGCGCAGCGTCTCCATCGAATACCCGGTCTGCTTGGAGAGTTGCTGATAATGCCGCTCGCGCTCGACTGGCGTGAGTGTTCCGATGAATTGGCAGGCTTCCATCGCGTATTGCTCTCGCTCGGTCTCGTTCTCCAGATCAAACCGCCTTGATAACGCGACGAGCTTAAACGAATTGAGTGAAAGCGCCTCTTCTTTCAGCTGTTCAAAGCCTTCTATCCCGCTCGCGCGGACAAACTCATCCGGATCCTGCCCGTTTGGAAACACGATCACGCGAACGTTGAGCCCTTCCGCCATCAGGATGTCCAAGCCGCGGATGGTTGCGTTCTGTCCCGCCGCATCGCCGTCGTAGGCGATGTATACGTTGCTCACGTATCGTTTGAGCAATCTTGCCTGTTGCTGGGTCAGCGCGGTGCCAAGGCTCGCTACGGCGTTTGTGACGCCCGCTTCATAGAGGCCGATAACGTCCGTATATCCCTCGACCATGACGAGATCGTTGAGCTTTCCATTCTTTTGCAGATTCAACCCGTAAAGGTTGTTTCGCTTGTTATAGAGCAACGTGTCGCCGGTATTGATATATTTCGGCTTCTCCTCGTTGTTGAGCACGCGCGCTCCGAAGCCAACCACCCGACCGTTTGCAGCGATGATCGGGAAAATGACCCTTCCGCGATACGCATCATACGTGCGCCCGGTATCCGCATTCTTGACCAGGAGACCCGCTTCCACGAGTTCTTCCGGTGTAAAGCCTTGTTCCCCAAGATGTTTCTTCAGCGCTTCCCATTCACTCGGCGCATAACCGATGCCAAAACGCTTGACCGCTTCACTGCCGATTCCGCGCTTCTTGAGATATGCCCGCCCTGCAACGCCGCCTTCGCTTAGGAGTGTCTCCATAAAAAATCGCGCTGTGAGCTGACATGCATCTGCGAGGCGTTCGCGCTTGGCGCGCTCCTGCATCATCGCGGCATCGTTGACCTCTTGCGGCATCGCCAGACCGGCGCGATTCGCCAGCTGTTCCACCGCCTCATGAAAGGTAACGTGCTCCACGTCCATGATGAACTGTATCACCGAGCCGCCGATATGACAGCCAAAGCAGTAATAGAGTTGTTTATCAGGGGAAACCGAGAACGATGCGGTCTTTTCGCCATGCACCGGGCATAGACCCCAAAGGCGACGGCCTTTCGGCTTTAACTCGATGTAGGAAGAGACAACGGTGACGATATCGCTCTTGCTGAGCAGTTCACTCATCCAATGTTCCGGATATGCCATGTGTCGTCCTTTCCGCAAAAAGATCGGGAGTTGCTTCCCTCCGTTCGCAATTGTTGGTTTCGTATGGCTAAGAACGCGTACTTCGTTCCGTTACGTCGTCATATGTTGTTTCTTCGACCAGTTAATATTCGACTCATCGAATGGGTTTCCTGCCACGCTCAAGCATTTTTATCAAATCTTTCGCGCTAGTATCAATCCGAATCACATGGTCAGGTCGTTAAGTCCATCCATGACTTCGGCACAAAGATGCGCACATATTCCGATACCGCATAGTTGTCTGTCATTCCGGCAATGTAGTCCACAACCGCGCGCTCTTCGCCGTCGGTTTCAAGATATTTCGCGTACTCGCCTGTGAGGAGGTCAATGTGATTTTTATAGTAGTGAAACAACTCGTAAATCACGCGCTTGGCTTTCTCTTCCTCGCTCTTCGCCTTCGGATTCTTATAGACATGTTCAAACATAAAATCGCGCAATGCGTCGAACTGTTGAAACATTTCATCGCTCATCTTTACAAATGGCTTACCGGCGCTCTGCTCGACAACATCCAGGATCATGGAATTAATTCGTTTGCCATGTGAGTGGCCTAATACGTTAACGCATGCTTCCGGCAAATCGCTCTCTTTGAGCACCCCAGCCCGAATGGCGTCGTCGATATCATGATTGATATAGGCGATTCGATCCGCGAGGGAAACGACTCGCCCTTCCAGTGTAATTGGGTTGCCGCTTTTCTTATGGTTGAGGATGCCGTCGCGCACCTCAAATGTTAAATTCAGGCCCTCGCCATCGTTTTCGAGCTTTTCCACGACGCGCAGGCTCTGCACATTGTGCTCGAAACCATTGGGAAGCAAATCGTTCAGAACATCCTCACCGGAATGTCCAAAAGGTGTGTGCCCCAGATCGTGCCCCATTGAGATCGCTTCCGTGAGGTCTTCGTTGAGTCGAAGCGCACGGGAAATCGTCCGCGCAATCTGGGATACTTCGAGCGTATGTGTCAAACGTGTGCGATAATGATCTCCCTGCGGCGATAAAAAAACCTGCGTTTTATGCTTCAATCGTCTAAACGACTTGCTATGCAGGATTCGGTCGCGGTCTCGGATGAATTCGGTGCGAATCTGGCAGGGTTCAATCGAAATCTCACGCCCGCGGGTGTTCTTAGAGAGCATGGCATAAGGCGAGAGAGTCTCCGCTTCTAACCGTTCATAATACTGTCTTGGGTTTTCTTGATCCATCGGTTTTCATCCTCCGTTTCCAGATAATAGTATTCGGCATTCTGACGCGATATCCTTGTTTTTTACTTTTAAACGTTTAATTAGTAAGCGCTGAGTGTAATCCTGTGAAGTACGAATCAAACAGAAGTCCACTAGGAGCATGATCTGAGTCTATCAAAAAAGTCCCCGTTTGGGGACTTTCGAGTCTAATGGGTTTTTCAATTGACAATCGTGATACACTTTAGCGATATTTGTCGAGATACGAACCGTATCAATCCTCGTCTTCCTCATCTTCCGGAAGATAGGTGGTGCGCACAGAGCCATATTGATAATAGGTGCCAGTGACCTCCTCGCGCGCACCGTAGGGATTCACGTTGTAGTCCTTATCGGAGAGGTAAATCTTGAAGTATTGCAGATCCGGCATATCGACATAGTCACGAAAATGGTCTGCGATGGCATAGGAGTCATGCGCGACACCGTTCTTGTCGATACGTACTGTGTCACCCCCCGGGCAATCGACAGCGGTACCCGCACCGATGCTGGACGCAACGCGCGTTGAGACCGGACGTGTGGTCGTTCCGCAAAAATCCTTCTCTACTGCCCAGAATTCGGTCGCGGCATCGTAGAGATACTTCGCCATGGTAACCGTGTTCGTGATATCTGCAGGCTTCTGTGCCTTTGCGGGCGTAGGTGAAGGAGTAGGTTCTGAGGGGGTTGGCGTCGGCTGCTCTGGAGTGGGTGTGGGCATAAAAGGCGTCGGGGTTGGTTCTTCAGTGGCGGGCTCTTTTGGTACATCCGTCGTCTCTGAAGGGAGTTTTGCGGGTGCTTCCGGTTCCGGCGGTGGTGTTGCAGGGCTTTCTTTTGCCGTTTCCGGCGTGGGTGCCG
>JBDKRF010000242.1:0-4345 GCA_039683525.1 Clostridiaceae bacterium | reverse complement strand
AATCTGATTTTCTTGTTTTCCAGAAACTCCTTATATTCCATCTTCCCCTCCCAGTATCTCTACGATCCGCGCCCCGCACTCCGCTTTCGTCGTGAATTCCCACCGAACGCCGTACCGCTCCTGCATGGTGCGCATCACCTTCGCCAACGTCGCGCCCGTGGTGGCTCGTGGGTTCTTTTTCAGTCGCGGGTTGATCCATCCCTCTACGTCATCGATTGACCGCACTCCGCGTCCGTGCTCGATCAGGATCACCAGTTTGATGCCGAGTTCGTTTGCGCGTAGCATTTAGCGCTGAAAACGGTCGTGCTGCTGGCAGACGTTTCCGCAAACTTCGTTGAGGTCTTTTTTGAGATCGATGCAGTGCAACTGGTTTTCAAACAAGGCAACATCACCGACGTACATCTTTGAGCGAATAACCGTGTGTCCGTTTTCCGTGAGATAGTTGATGACGTTATCGTGCTTTCCGGCCTGATCCCGCGTGTCATGAATTATGATCATTTCATCCCTTTCTGTGGTCATCCCACGCCATCACGATTGTGACGCAAGTTTCTTGTAATCTTGACACAATCGCCTCTGCCCGCGTCCGATCATCCCCAAGCGCCGAGGCGAGTTCCGCGCACCCGTGATTCGTCGTGATGATCGTCGGCAACATGCGCTCGTATCTCGCGTTTATGATCGAGAATATCATTGATGCCGCCCACGCCGTGACCTTCTCTTTTCCGAGATCGTCCAGAACAAGCAGCTCCACCGTGCCGTAGGTATCGACCACCTTGCTCTCTTGCGTGTCCGTGTCGTAGGTGTTGCGGATGTCGGTGAGCAGGTCTATCGACGTTTTGAAGATCACTGGCACGCCCGCCGCTAGAACCTGATTCGCAACCGCCGCTGCGAGGTGTGTTTTCCCCGTGCCTATCGATCCGATCATTAACAAGCCTTTGCCGTCCTGCAACCGCTCCGTGAAGGTGTCGGCGTATTTCTTCACGCTGTCATAGCATCGCTGTTGATCCGGCGTGGAGCAGGTGAAGTTCTCAAACGTCCGCTGTTGAAACCGCCTCCCGATCCCTGAACGCCCGATTAGCTTCTCTATCCGTTCCATCTTCCGCGCTCGGCTTTCTTCTTCAAGCTTAGCTTCAACCCTTGCAAGTTCTTTGTCTATTAATTTGTCAATCTCTGCACGCGCTTCGCGGCAGTCGCACGGTTCTAATATCCACCATTTTTCAACGACGTCATTAAAACACGGCGCGACCCAGTAAAGCGTTTTTCCGCAAAACTGGCACACCCCTGGTGGCGGTAGCTCGGTGCATTTAACCGTATCGTCATTCGACCGAGCGATACGCATGCCGCTAAAAGCTGGTCTTAAATCCTTCGGTGATGGCGTATCTGTCGGCATTGTTTACCTCCTTCTGTGGCGGGTTCTTTTCTTTGTCGCGCTGCTCCCACGTGCGGATTGCGGCTTTCCAATCTTTCATCGGTGAGTTTCCGACTTTCCAACCCTTCGACTCGTTCCAATCGAAGAACGCTTGTGCCTTGATGCGGTTTCCGCGCTCTTTACAATACTCTGCTATTTCTTCGACGGTGGGTTTTATGAAGCGTCGCGGCTTGCCCGCGTCCTCTATCTCTATCCTGTCCTTACCTAGACTATCCTCTCCTAACCTAACCTGTGATTCCAAAGCGTATCCACCTTGTATACATTCTGTATCCATGGTGTTTTTTAGCGTGTACGAACCGTTTGTTTTGATCGATAATGCGGATCGTTCTTCTTGGTAAATGGTAGGCTTGAATCTGTCTTTCTGAATATAATTGTGAATCCTCCAATGCTTGATTACACAAATGCCGTCATCAAACTGAACAACAAACCGCTTAGCTAAAAGAACATCATAATCATTCTTTGCAGCTCCAATCATTCGCATGATCTTTTGGGCGCAATTCAGAAAACCTTCATCGTCTGCCCTCATCGATAAGTGAAAATAGAGCGCTTGTGTTGATAGCGGCATTTCCGTGAATGCGTCGCTGTCAATAATCGTCTTTGCAAACATGCGTCTTTCAGCCATCCTTTTTCTCCATTTCGTGAATGTTTTCCAATTCTGCTATCGCTTTGAATATCGGGAAGAATTGCGGTGGACTTACGGCGTTTCCGTAGGATTTAAGTTGCAATGCCCCGTTGGGAATCCCATTAAGCGTCCGGAGAATTGCGGATTCAGCCAGCTCGATCTTTGTGATTTCGTGCAACACGCCCCGTGCAACCAGGTTGTTAGATTTGAATTGAATTGTTTTATCGCGTTCGTTCTCCAGCAACCGCCTTTCCAATCGCTTGCTGTTGGAGTTGGCAATAATTGCAATTCGCTCTCTGGAGTGAACCTCTCCGACATCGGCGGCTCGATAAGTACACCATCCAGCATTAAACCCCATGTCGGCAAAATCTCGGAGTATTCCTCGAAAGAACCGTCCATCTTCGCTTGACAATAATCCCCTGACATTTTCAGCCACAACCCATCGTGGCTTAATTTCGCTAATGACGCGCCGCATTTCCGGCCAGAGGTCACGCTCGTCACTAGACGCTTTACGCTTTCCTGCAACGCTGTGCGGCTGGCAAGGGAAGCCCCCCGATATACAATCGACGGTTTCGCGTCCTGTTCGTTCTCGAAAAGATTCAACTGTGAGTTCACGCACATCCCTCCATCTCGGCACGTCCGGCCAGTGCTTTTCTAATACCTTTGTCGGAAAGTCTGCCCATTCGCATTGTCCGACTGTTTCAAATCCCGCCCATTCAGCGGCGAGATCAAGACCGCCGATTCCAGAAAACAGACTCAAATGGGTTAAAGCCATAACTCAACCCCCTCGCATAATTCTGTCTACCTCGGACTGTTTAATCCTGATTGTCGTCCCGATGCGAACAACTTTCACACGCCCGGCGTTTATCCAATTAAGCACAGTACCCTTCGTGACGTGAAAAATCGCCGCAAACTCTTTTATCGTGAGCATTTAGCGCCTCCTTGTTGCTTTTGTTTCATTTTATATCGTTTTGATCGTGTTGTCAATAGAAAAGCCGGACATTTCTGCCCGGCATTCGTGCGAATTTCTTAGAAAGGCACGTCCGAAGCGTCCACGTCCGTGAATCCATTCGCGTCCGGAGCGGGTTCGTCGTGCGCTTCGTCCTGCTGCTTGGGACTGATGAATTCAACTTCATCCGCTTGCACGTCCAGTGACATGCGCGTGGTGCCATCCTTCGCTTCGTAGGTGCGCGCCTGGAGTTCGCCGATGACCGCGACCTTGCGGCCTTTTGCGAGGAATTTCGCGCATGTGTCGCCGAGCTGCCGCCATGCGTTGATGCGGAAGAAGTCTGTCGTTTTCTCGCCTTTCGCGTCCCTGAACCGCCGATCAACCGCGATGGTGAATGATGCGACGGTGATGCCGTTCGGGGTTGAGCGCACCTCTACGTCATGCGTGAGATTGCCTGTTAGAAAAATCTTGTTGATAAAAATCGCCTCCTAGTCGTATTTGTGATAGTGCAGGTCGAGATCGTCCCAACCATTGTACTTTAACCGCAGATAATCGCGCACCGCAAGCTTGACCCACTCAACCTCTTGGTGGAACAGCTCGTGACATGCGCGGCAGAGCGTAACCACGTTTTGCTCTACGCCCAGACCGCCGGACGAGCGCGGGATGTAGTGTGCCTCCGGCGCGGCGTAGATTGACCCGCAGATGACGCAGCACTCGCAATCGCGCTCCCAGACGGCTTTCTTGACGGCGGGGCTTATGTCGGTTGCCTTAGTCTGTCTGTGCTTTGCCATATCGCGCCTCATGTGCCGCCATCAGCTTTTCAAGTTCCTCCGGCGTTGCTGTTTCGATGCCGAGTTCCTTTGCGTCCTTGATGAGTCCGTTTATGAAGATCGACATCTCGCGGGGATCATAGTTCGAGCTGCCGACCCACACGCGCCAATACTGGTCTTTCTCGGTGTACAACTTTTCGTGCGGCTCTTTGTACGGAAACTCGCGGAGGATCAGCTCTGCCTTGTCCGGGCGAACCTTCACAATGTCGCCTTGACCGTACCGTTTGAGCATGCCCAGGTACACATCATCTTTCGTCGTGGGCGCACCTATGAGTGTGAGCGCGTCCGCAATCATCGTCATGAGCTTCCACGCGTAGGCGTTGGCATCAAGTGACCGTTTCTCGCGCCAAACTTTCAGCTCTGCCGATGCAAACCGATCTTTGAGTTCTTCGAGGAAGGATTGAAGCGGTTTCACTTGCTCCGCTTCAACCGTCGCCTCTAGCCTCCACTTTCCGGAGAAGTCGCGCAGGATGTGGATGTTGCTCAATTTGGCTTGCATCATTTCCCCGCAATCTTGT
>JBDKRF010000241.1:0-11385 GCA_039683525.1 Clostridiaceae bacterium | reverse complement strand
CTCCTCGATGTTCATGCCCGGCGCATTGTCTGAAAATAGCTCAAAGTGTTCCGAAATCGGCGTGATCACAACGTACTCGTCCGGTGCGGTGGTAGAGAAAACGCCGATCTCCACAGGAAGTCCGGCGCTCTCGACGATCGTATTCAGTTCTTCTAACATACTCACGGGATATCCAGTTCCTCCTTCAACACCGCCTGCATCGCCTCAATGCACGGTTTCCGGCTTGAGGACTTAGTCTGCTTCAGAAATGGCTTCGGTGGCTGACCATGCTTTCCGTATTCCAATATGTTAGCGAGCATTGCGTTGCTCACGTCGCCGCGCCCTTCTGAGAAGCCGACCTTCACGTCGAGGTTCCCTTCGCGATCCAGCTTTGCGGGTGATACACCAAGCGCCGCAGCAAGCTTACCGGTCGAGCGGGATTTATATTTCGTCCCACGCCCGATCGCCGCTTGCAGATTCGATTTCATCTTCTCCATGACGATCTTGCCGCCCGCCGCGAGCGCTTTGGGAATCGCCATGTCGAGCGCGTTGCCCATACCGGCGATTTGGTTCAGAAATTCATCCGGCATTTCGATCTTCACCTTAGCCCTCTGGCGTCACCTTCTTTGCCAACACCTCGATGTACATGCCTCGCCCTTTCACATCCTCAACGGACGTGATTTCGAAGTGATCATCGCCGCATTGGATCACATTCGCAGTGGTCACGGTCAGCCCCGGGATCACTCTGAATCGGAACAAATCCGTTGCCTCCGAAAGAGCGGCACGGTTGACCCATTTCTGGGAACCGTGCCGCCCTTCCCGATATGCAAACGATGAAGCTAACACCTGATCTACTTTTGAGGCGAATCCTTCAGCATCCTTTGTCACTACTTCCCGCGCAATGGTTATCAGCGTGTTCATTCTGCCATAGCTCACGAACCCACCTTCCAATCCCGATCTAAGCGCAAAAGTGTGTTTACTACAGCCCATGTCTGCTGACCCGCCTGCACATTATCCGCGAAGAACCCGCCCGTGCTGCCGTCCCGGCTCTCATAGAAATGGGAAGCCAGCATGATCACCGCAGCCTCGGTTGTTGGCGGCATACCCGCCACTTCGTATGTTCCGGCGGTCAGGTGCTGGTAGCTTTCGGCGTAGGACACAGCGGCGTCGATTAGCCGCTGAAGCAGTTCGTCATCCGCGTCGTGTGTCAGGATCAGGTTTGCCTTGACCTTACTTAGAAGCGTCGCCATTTTATATTAAGAAGCGCCCGCTTCGTCAGCCGCCATGATACCCGCGTTCTTGAACCTTTGCAGTAATGCGTTGAGGTCACTCTTCAAATCGGCGATGGTCGAAGCATTACTTGAAGCTTGATTTGCTGCTTGATACACGCTGCCAGCCGTTTGCTCAGTCGCATATCCCGATTGCAGGCCGGTGACGGTGGCGGTATCCAGAACCTCCAGAGTACCGCCGATCACCAGTCGATCCCCACCGTCCGCGAGATAGTTCTTACAGTTGCGGGTCACATCGCCCGCCGGGGTATCCATAATCTCCATCTAGCCCTCCACTACGCCTTCTGTTGCAGGACTTTGATCGCTTCGGGTAGAATCAGCTTGCCATCCAGACGCTGGGAAGCAAGGAATCCGACCTGACCGGTGGTTGCGTACAGCTCGTTCAGGCGTTTGAAGGTGCGACCCTGACGATCGGCAATCCAGTAATAGGAGAAGTCGCCGAACGCGATGGATTTGTTCCCCGCGGCGACGGAAGGCATGAACTCGCTGGTCACGATGCGATGTCCGAGAATCGTGTCCGGCGCATTTTCCGTAATGCCCGGTCGCCAGAGATACTGCCCATCGCCATCTTTGAGCTTGCGCAGGAGCTTCACGGTCGTGTCATTGAGCACGAACACAGCGCCCTTGCGGTACGGTGCTCGGAGCGAATACACGAGGTCGATCAATTCATCACCCGTGATCGCGGAAGCGCCCGCGGTAGTCACGCCGATTTCCGCCCCGCCAGTTGTGTGCAGAATACCGATGGGCTTGCTCACACCATTGCCGGTGAGGAACGCGTCCTCTTCCTTGTCGCCGATGCGCTTGCCGAACTGCTCGGACACATATCCCTCGATGTCAAAGATGCTGTCCGAGAGCAGTTCTTCGGACACCTTGATCATGGTAGCGAGCTTGTACGCGCCAAGGACGACCTGCGAGAAGGAATCGTCCGATAACGGGTAGGTCCCCTCTTCGTCGACCCAGTCTGCGGTGCCCTTCGACGCAACCACGGGAATCTTCCGATCGCCATAACTGGTCTGGATCACATGACAGAGCGGACGCAGCACGTTCGCTTCGGTCAGCTTCTGCACCAGTGTGCGCTCGAACTCATCGGGAACAAGGTATCCACCCTCACTGTCGGTGCCTTCCTGAAGCGCGTTCAGAATCTCTGTACGGGGATTCTTTGAGCGAATCGCGTTCCAGAACGCTTTCTTGTACTCGGTAGTCGCGCGGCCAGTCTTCTGCTCCGCATTTGGTTGCGCAGGTTTACTGGTCAGCGGATCGGCGGTGGGCTTGTTCAGTTCTGCGTCCAGCGCCGCCTGGCGTTCAAGTCGCTCCACTTCTTTGCCGAGTGCGACAACCTCGGCTTCCATCTTTTCGTATGCGCCAGCATCCTCAGCGGAAAGCAGACCGTCAGTACCACGTTTGACGTCCAGAAACGCCTTCGCGGTGTCCCATTTCTTCGCGCGATTTTCGCGCAGTTGTAAAATCGTATTCATTCGTTTCCTCCTCAGTGTGAAATCAAAGAGAGCCTTTGATAAAGCGGCTCCACGGGGTGTCTTGGTTCAGTTGTCTGAGCGGGTGTCTCCTCCGCAGTAGGCGGCTTGCTTGCCTGCTTTCGCTGCACTTTGTTCAGCAGCGAGTTGGTGACTGCGCGGCGGGAAAAGCTGAACATCACATCGTCACGCGTCGCTTGCTTCTTTTCATCTGCCAGCACACCATCCACAAAGCCAAGTTCAATCGCCTTGTTTGCGTTCATCCACGTTTCCGCGTCCATGAGGTGCGCTAGCTTCGCGCGGGACATGCCCGTTTTCAGCTCGTATGCGTTGATGATGCTCTCCTTGACCTCGTCCAGCATTGCGATGGCTTTCTGCATTTCCTCGCTATCGCCTCTGGCTACTGTCAACGGATTATGGATCATGAGCAAGCTTGTTGGTGACATGAGTACCTCTGTACCCGCCATGGCGATGACCGACGCGGCACTTGCCGCAATGCCATCGATCTTAACCGTAATATGCCCCTTGTAATCCATGAGCATGGTGTAGATCTGGCTCGCCGCTACACAGTCGCCGCCCGGGCTGTTGATCCAAATCACAACGTCACCCGTCCCGGCGTTCAGTTCGTCCCTGAACATCCTTGGGGTGACGTCGTCTTCAAACCAGCTCTCTTCGGCGATTGTACCGTTCAGTGTCAATGTTCGGGTGCCGTCCTCGTTTCGCACCCAGTTCCAGAACCTTCTGTTCAAGCGGAATCCTCCTTCTTGTATTGTGTTCCAGCGAACAATCCCGCGTCCTCCAGCTTCGTCATCGCCCCGTTGATCAAGTACAGATCACCGCCAAGGTCTGGCGCGATACGATCGAGGTTTTCCAGTTCGCGGATGTCGTTCGCACTCATCCAGCCGTTCTGCCGCGCGGTAGCATACCCGCTCATGCGGGAGGCGTAATCGCCGCGCAAAAGGCCGTCTACATTGAACCGGATGAAGTATTCCGGCTTTTCGCTCTCGCTGAACAGCACCCGGCACATGCTCTGTTCCCAGCGCACGACCCATGGATCGAGCGTGTATTTCACAAACTCCAGCGACTGTTGTTCGATGTTACTGAACGACGATTTCTCCAAGTCCGCCAGCATATTCGGTGGCACGCGGAAGTTGCGCGCGATCTCGTTGATCTGAAACTTACGGGTTTCTAGAAACTGTGCTTGTTCCGGTGCGATCCCGATGGGCGTATATTTCATGCCCTCTTCGAGCACCGCAATCTTATGAGCATTCGCGCTGCCCTGATACGCCGTGTTCCAGCTCTCCTTGACCCGTAGCGGATCTTTGATAGTGCCGGGATGCTCCAACACGCCTGCCGGAGCCGCGCCGTTCGCAAAGAACTTCGCGCCGTACTCCTCCGTCGCAATGGCAAGGCCGATTGCGTTCTTTGCCATGGCGATCGGGCTGTAGCCGATCAGGCCATCGAATCCGAGCCCGGGGATGTGCAGAACATCCGAAGGAGAAAGCGTCACCTGTGTCGATTTCCCGAGCGTGGTCGGATCCTCCGATCCACGCTGATACAAATAAAAAAGCCGACCGTTTTGATCACGGTCGACTGTCATTTTGCTCGGCATGAGCGGATAGAGCGCGATCACCTCGCCTCTGGCGTTTCGAATGATCTGCGCGTAGGCATTACCCCATAGGAGCAGATGGCTCATGAGTGTTTCCCGAAACGCGAAGCTCGTCATCTCGGGGTTCGGTTCGTCATGCAGCAGCCGATAGAGCGGATGCTTGAACGCTTTTTCTTTACCGCCGCTATCGTTGTACTGGTAAACGTTCAGCGGCAACCCCGCGACGGTTTCGGACAGAATCCTCACGCAGGAGTACACCGCCGTCATCTGCATTGCGGTCGTTTCATTCACCGGTTTCCCGCTCGACGTGCCTCCGAAAAAGAAGCTGTAACGGCTGCCGTTGAGGGAGTCTTTCGGCTTGTCGCGGGAGTGGAATATCGCTAGAAGTGGATTCATGCGTTTCCTCCATGGAACATTTGATTGACATGCCCGGAAAAATGCAGTACAGTGGCACTTGTGTGGTGTATTTTCGCACCATACAATATTTTATTTGAGGTATTAGATGTACAGCGACAAGACCATCGTCTGCAAAGATTGCGGACAAGAATTCACCTTTACTGCCAACGAACAAGAGTTTTTCGCCGAAAAAGGTTTTACGAACGAACCGCAGCGTTGCAAATCCTGCCGTGTTGCTCGTAAGGGCGCACCCAGAGGCGGTTCCCGCGATGGCGGATACCGCGACAACGCACCGCGCCAGATGTATGACGCAGTTTGCTCGGAATGCGGCAGAGCCTGCCAGGTTCCGTTCCAGCCCCGCACCGACCGTCCGGTCATGTGCAGCGATTGCTTCAGAAGCCAAAGGTAATTTCAAAAGGCACATCCTTAATCGGATGTGCCTTTTCTTTATCCAAATAATCGAGTTCTTGTCCTCGTTCACGCCTTAAATGACTAGACATCTGCGACAATACAGATGCCTTCTATTTGACCGGAAATGTTTCTGCTTATATCGCCCGAATTACTTGCATAAAGCAATTGCCACTTCTGTAGCTTTACTAAGATCATCTTCAACAGGTACCCAATTACATTTGATCTCCGGTTCTACTACTTCGAATCCGGCTTCTGAAAGTCTCTCGCGCAGAACTTTCGTGGATTCCCCGCTCCAACCGTAACATCCAAAGACAGCCGCTTTCTTGTTTTTGAATTTCAATTCTTTGAGGAAATCCAACCACCCACCTACCGAGGACAGAATGTTTTGGCCAACCGTCGGACTGCCAACAGCGATTGCTTTTGACTTGAAGACTTCTGTCATAATATCATTCTTGTTGGTCTTCGATACATTGAAAATCTTCACTTTTGTTGTGGGTGATACCTGCGATATCTCTTTGCCGATTTTGTGCGCGAGTTGCATCGTGCTTTCCCACATGGTGTCGTACACGATAGTGATCTGATCTTCCTGATAGTCCTTTGACCACTCATAGTATTTCTCGATAATGCTTAATGGGTTTTCACGCCAAATCGCGCCATGGCTAGGTGCGATGATATCAATCGTGAGATTCAACGCTAAGACTTCTTCGATTTTCCGTTTCACCAGCATTGAGAACGGTGTCAGAATGTTGGCATAGTATTTGAGCGCTTCTCCCCAAAGTTGACAGGTGTCCGCAGCATCGTTGAACAATTCCTCTACGGCCAAATGCTGGCCAAAGGCATCGTTGGAAAACAGGATGTTATCGCCCGTCAAGTAGGTTGCCATGCTGTCGGGCCAATGCAGCATTTTCATTTCTACAAATACAAGTTTCTTACCATTTCCAATGTCAATGGAATCACCGGTTTTGACGATATTGTAATTCCATTCTGGATGATGATACTGCCCGTTCAGTGATTTGATCGCGCTTGCGGTGCAGTAAATGGGTACACTCGGAATTCTCTCCATCAGCGCCGGTAATGCTCCGCTATGATCGATTTCGCCGTGATTAACGACGATAAAATCGATCTTGTCGAGATCGATTTCGATCGCCAGGTTCTTCACAAATTCAGTCGCGTGTGGCATCCATACCGTATCGATCAAAACTGTTTTTTCTTCCGTTATCAAATAGGAGTTCTGGCTCGAACCATGATTGATTGTGTAATCCGCTCCATGGAAAGATTCTAATTCCCAATCCGTTTTCCCGACCCAATACACGTTGTTTTTAATCAGCTTTTTCATCTTTCACACTCCTGATGGCATAGTGTTTTTTGGATCCATTTCTTAACGGCATCCGTTATGATTTAGTATATCACGTTAATGCCAAAACACTATTTGCCAACTGAGATAAAATCTGAAGAATCATCTCTCAGCAACCGAATCATAAATTCATCTCTGCTGCATTACTAGAAAACCAATAGCCCTCTCGTGTCATACACGCTTTCGCCTTCGCTCCCGCCATTCCTCAACGCTCGATCCAACGCCATGATCGTTGCTACAGCACCGTCGATTTTCTCGGTGCTTTTTTCTTTGTCCGGCTTGACGTTCCCCGCCGGGTCGGTGCGGATGTAGATGTTATCCATCATCCAGCGCAAAACCGGCTGACCGCCGTGCGCGATCCTCTGCTCCAGCGTCAGCTTCATGAGCTCCTTCGTCGGCGGTGACATATCCTTGAACCCCTGCCCAAACGGAATGACCGTGAACCCCATGCCATCGAGGTTCTGTACCATCTGCACGGCGCCCCAACGGTCAAACGCGATCTCACGGATGTTGTACATTTTGCCGAGCTGCTCGATGAACGTTTCGATGAACGCGTAATGCACGACGTTCCCCTCAGTGGTCAACAGGAACCCTTGTTTCTCCCAAAGGTCATAATTCACATGATCGCGCCGAACACGCAAATCTATATTGTCCTCCGGGATCCAGAAGAACGGTAGGATATGATATTTATCATCCTCGTCCAGCGGCGGAAACACGAGCACGAACGCAGTGATATCGGTACTGGATGAAAGATCGAGACCACCGTAGCAAACGCGCCCTTCGAGCGATTTCGAATCAATCGGAAACGCGCATTTATCCCACATGTCCATCGGCATCCAACGGATCGCCTGTTTCACCCACTGATTCAACCGGAGCTGGCGAAACGCATTCTCCTCGGCGGGATTCTGCTGTGCGCTCTCGCACGCCGCCTTCACCTTATCGACACCTACCGTGATCCCAAGCGACGGATTCGCTTTCTTCCACACCTTCGGGTCGGTCCATGAATCGTTCTCCTCGGTGCCGTAGATGACCGGATAAAACGTCGGGTCTGTTTTCCTGCCGTCAAGGATGTCCTTAGCTTTCGAATGCACTTCCCAGCAGATGGAGTTGGTGTTATCGCCTGCTGTGGTGATCAGAAAGTACAGGGGTTGCATCCTTGCGTCGCCGCTACCCTTGGTCATAACGTCAAAAAGACGGCGGTTCGGTTGCGTGTGCAGTTCATCGAAGATCACACCATGTGTATTGAAGCCATGCTTGTTGGCAACGTCTGCGCTGAGCACCTGATAATAGCTCCCAGTCGGCAGGTACACAATCCGTTTTTGCGACGCGAGAATCTTCACACGCTTCGCTAACGCCGGGCACATGGTCACCATGTCCTTGGCGACCTCGAATACGATGGATGCCTGCTGACGATCGGCGGCGCACCCGTATACTTCGGCGCGCTCTTCATTGTCACCGCACGTTAAGAGCAGCGCGACCGCAGCCGCGAGCTCAGACTTTCCATTCTTCTTTGGTATTTCGATGTACGCCGTGTTGAACTGGCGGTATCCGCTGGGCTTCAGTGTTCCAAACACATCACGGATGATCTGTTCCTGCCAGTCGATGAGCAGAAACGGTTTCCCTGCCCAGGTGCCCTTGGTGTGAGACAAGCATTCTATAAATGCCACAGCATGATCGGCAGCCCGTTTGTCGTACACCGAATCCTTTGCTTTGAATGGAGTCGGCGTGTATTTCTTCAGTTTCTTAATCACAGCCGCCTCTTTCAAACCGGCAGGCATAAAAAAGAGCCTCCCTTCAGGAAGCTCATGGGTAGCCTGTGCGATTTAGTTGTATTCTCTCAGGATCTGCTCGTAGACCGCCTTCACATGTGCGCCGCTCGGTTTCTTCGACCAGCCTCTGTCGTACTGTACAAAAAGTTGTCCGTCTTTCCAAATCTCTAACTTCGAAATCCGTCCGCCTGAAATCCCGTACTCCGAGCCTTCGTCGTATTGCTTGATGTAAAAGCTGTACCCGTCAATCGTCCCTTTGATCCACATTGCTTTGCCCTCCGTGCTTTGTTGTTTGCCTTTCGGCATGTGTATCTATCACTCTTTGGGCGATGAATAGCAAGTGAATTCTGTAATAAATCCTAGATATTTTCGTAATAGTCTAGAGTAAGGAACTTATCTGTTTTGAGGGTTGATAGCAAAACACGGAAGCCCGCGTGAGCCTCCGTGTTCGGTTTGGTTTGCTTTTCGGTCGTTCTTGGGGCAACCGCCGCATCCGCTTCGTAAACCGCTCAGTCGCGACGACGGTGCCCCACGTTGAATGGAAATGATCAGACGAATTCCGTCTCCTACTCGTTACGAAACGGTGTAGGGTTGCGAAAATATCGATGTATTGCTCAGCACATCGGTTACAAGCAAAACTAACTGTTTTCCACTCAACGACGCATTTCCTTTAAAGGAAAATGCCCCACTTTGATCGGCCAGAACAAATCCGATGGATGTAATTCCTGTCTTTTCAAACAGGTAGACTTCTACTCGTCCAAATGCACAGGTTGTGCCTGAAACATTCGTCCCAATTGCCGAGGTAATCGTCGGTGCTGCCAGCTCACTATTTCCACCCTCGAGTAGCAGGATAATATCCTGTGCTTTTTGTCCTGCAAATGCGTTTGAGCGCAGCATATTCCCATCACCAAAGTCCACGCGGAGGATATTGCCCCGCGATTTACCGAACGTATTTCCCTGCACAAAGTTATTATTCGCGCCATCCTCAAAGTAAATCCCTAGGCCGTTTGGGTTGTCGATATAGTTACCCGCGATATAGCAGGCCTGTATGCCGCGATTGGTGATGCGCATTGAGATCGACCCGCCGTAAATGCGGTTGCCTTCTTGCTGCGTATATCCGCCGATGATCGCGTGTTTCTGTCCCATGTTTACCGAAACTGGCGTTTCATTCGGCAAAGGTTTCCCGTTTGCGTCATAACCTATGATATTACCAAGAACGATGTTGTCCGACACGCCGTAACCATTTAGCTGCACGCCGTTGAGATTGCCGCTGATTAGGTTCGCTTCTCCCGCCCGCGTGCCGCCGACGCGGTGGTTTCCGCTTGTCCACATCGTAATACCATCATGATTTGGAATTGATTTTGTTCCCGTGATGTCGGTGCCAATGTAGTTACCAATCACCGAGCAGCAATAGCTGTTAGGGTCGCTGAATACGACGCCGATGCCTGCACCAGAGATGACATTGCGTTCTCCGGGTGACGTGCCGCCAATGATATTGTTCATTACGTTGCTTTCAAGAACCACATTGTTGCTAGTCTCGCCCACAACAGCTTTCGTTCCTTTAGCATTAAGGCCAATGAGGTTGCCAATAACTCGTGTTTGGTCACCCCAGCTATCGAAATTGATAAACTGATTCCCGCTGATGACGTTTCCTTCACCGGGTTGAGTTCCCCCAACGGTGACACGCAGCGCTTCTCCAACAAATATACCGTCGTAATTCGGCATCGCTTTTTCTCCGCTGATATCGATGCCGACAAAGTTACCGAGTACAGTCTGATCAAAGCCACCAACGCGAATGCCATACAAACCATTGCCACTCAGCAAGTTTCCCTGTCCCAATGACCCACTACCTACATTTCTATTACCGCCCACAACGCTGCTGCCGCCTTGCAAATCAATCCCATGCTGCGGGAAATTCACGATCTGCAAGCCCATAATCCTGTTGTAGACGGAGTAGATCGTCAGTCCGTTTCCGTTTTCGAGTTTGCTTCCATCAAGGATGACCCCTGCGTTGCTCGCGTCGATCGTCAGGTGATCCCATGTAATTTCGGGCAACGGCGATTCTAGCGCGATTGAGACTGGTTTGGCTACGGGAAAAACGGTGGGATCAAATGTGATCGTAGTGTTCAGATCAAGGTGTTCCAGCGCGTAGCGTAGCGTTCCTTCTCCGCTGTCAGCAGCGCTGGTGACATTATAGTTGAACGCCTCGGTAGGCGTAGGTTGATTGGAGGTCATCAAGTTCAGCGAATAAGGTTCCTCTCCTGTCTTGATCGACAGCACGTTTGAAGCACTACTCGCCGCATCCGAATCACTAGACTTCGGTTGTGCGTTTCCTTTTTGATAGACGGTCATCCCCGCAAAGCTGTCGGCAACATAGATTAGCCCGTCTTTCGCGTAACAGTCGTATGCAAGTCCGATCGTCGTAAACGAGTCCTTCTGAACCGGATGGTTCAAATCTGAAAGATCGACGATCTGAATGCCGTTGCCGAGGTTCGACAGATACGCGGTTGTCCCATCGATAAAGATATCCATCACTCCGCCAGGAATCGCAAATTCGGCGATTTTCTTCGGGTTTCGAGGATCAGAAACGTCCACAATCCAGATGCCTGGATCCGCAGAGGTAATCACAGTTGTCGGGTTGATAAAACGGATTGCTTCTCCACTGGAGTTTTTCTGCAACTGTGAGATCAATCGCAGGTTCATCGGATCGGTAACGTCAATTAATTGCAGTTGCGTACTGCTAGTTGAAATATATAGTCCCGCAGAACAATCGCCGTTGACCGGATTCTCCATCCCAGTTTTACCTACTACAGTTGGATGCGCCGAATCACGCACATCTACCGCCATATCGTGAAATTCGCCCGGAACATAGATCATCCCATCCGCGTACGAAATCGATCGAAACGCCGTATTAAATACAGCCTCGTCATTCGGCACGAATCCAAGCTTTTTCGGTTGAATCAGATTGGATGAATCAAAGATGACGAGCGGCTCATTGGATGCAAGATGCGTACTTAGATATGCTTTGCTTTCCGCGAGAATTACCTTGTTTGCGTACCCGCCACCTGTATCATACCAATACGTCTCATTGGGACTTGCTGTATTG
>JBDKRF010000240.1:0-1890 GCA_039683525.1 Clostridiaceae bacterium | reverse complement strand
AAGTCGTGCGACCGAAAAAATCATCCGCGTTGATGACAGCAAAGGGTGCCTCGATCAAAAGTTGGCGCACAGCACCGCATACACCGTGCCCAAGGGTTTTGTTGGCCTTCCGGTACGCTGAAACCTGCAGGTAAAATATCCAAGCCGCTGATAAGCGTAATGGAGCGTTACGAATGGTGAGATGCGATTGCCGATCACCTCGCGAAACGCTGCTTCCATCTCCGGTTTGATCACGCAGATCACCTTGCTGAAGCCCACGTGTACCGCGTCGTAAATAGAATAATCAATAATGATCTGTCCATGCTCGTCCACGGGTCGATTTGCTTCGCACGCCGTAACGGCTGCCAAGGCCTCCTGACATGATCAATAGATTGGGTTTCTAGATCATGCTCGCGGACTCCTCCCCTTATGTATAATATTATCATATCAAATAGACGGCAGAATTGCATTATCATATTAGTCGGATTCTTGTGCGTATTAGACGGTTTTCATAGACAATTCATGCCGCACATGGCAGACTTATGGTACAGTGTTCAAAATGCGCCTGAACCTATATTCGTTTGCGATTTTCTGCATTGTTTGCGCCGCGTCAGGAGGAAGTTACCCAAGTCGGAATACCAGGTTCTTCGGCCGAAAAACGAGATTTCCATCGGCGGCTATACAGTTTCCACTATTTCCAATTTGCGTCGGGCTCTATCATCAGCGGAGAAAAACACAACTTCTGGGAAATGGTCTACATTGATCAGGGCGAGGCGGAAATCGGCGCGGGCCGGGAAGTTCGCCAGCTTTATCAGGGGCAACTCCTGTTCCATAAGCCCAACGAGTTTCATTCCGTTTGGGCCACTTATGCCCGGGGTGCGAGTATCTTCGTGATCTCCTTGTCCTGCAACAGCGCGGCGATGCGCGCATTCCGCGACAGACAGAATACGCTGCTTCCCTCACAAAGACGTCTGCTTTCGCTGCTAATTGCGGAAGGGCAGCACGTTTTTGGCCCCATGTTGGACGTATCCAGTCAGAAGCGCCTGACTCCCCTGCCCATGGCCCCACGCGGCGGCGTGCAGATGATTACGCTGTATCTGACGCAGTTGCTGATTGATCTGCTAAACGCGCAGCAAGAGTCTGCCTCACAGACGCGCTTGCCCCGTGTGAAAGAAGAGGATTTTTCCGAAAGCTTTGAGCGTACTCGGGAGTTGATGAGCGCCAGGCTGGACGGCATGCTGCGCTTTTCGCATGTTTGCAGGGGCTTCGGTCTTTCCGCGACGGTGTTTAAGGAACGTTTTAAGCGATACACCGGCGTAACGGTAATGGATTTCTACCGAAGGCTGCGCATTGAAGAAGCGAAACGCCTTTTGCGCGCAGGAGAAAAGAACGTCACCCAGATCGCGGATGAACTGGGGTATTCCAGCACCGCGGCGTTCTCACGCCAGTTTAAGCAGCTGATGCGCCTGACGCCCGGTGAATACCTGCGTTCCATCCAAATATAACGGACGCCTATCCTCCCGCAAAAAGAGGTTGCTCCGCGTTCCTTACACTATCGCATCGCAACAGCGCTTGAATGGCGATATGGCATCGGTCTCGCAGGCACAGGCGGAAGGCGGCACGGTATCCGTCGCGCAGGCAAAATCGTTTGCTTCCCGTAATTGAATTACATTGATTGTCACCGGTCGGATTACAACACGTTCTACGGTAAACCCGCGTTACGTGGAAGAGACCGAATATCGTTTCCGCAATGATCAGCACGCGTCCATGATAACCGGGGATTATCACGCCTAAACACATCATTCTCACTTTTTCTTCCTACGGTAACGTGTACAAGCCGGCGGTACTCTGGTCGAAAAAGTAAACTTGCTTCGCCTTGCCGCAAGTGTTACAATTCGAGTAAAGGATTGG
>JBDKRF010000239.1:0-9790 GCA_039683525.1 Clostridiaceae bacterium | reverse complement strand
AGTGTTCCCTCCGCGTTTGCGACGTCAATTCGGTCGATCGAGAGTTGTTCGCAGAGCGCGGCTAGCGCGTCACTTGCCAGCAGCGTGTCGTCATGCGTCAAAAAGCGCGACACCGCAACAGCTTTACTCAGCAGGCTCTCTTTCTCCGCTTCCACCATCGGGTCGGTGATCTGATCCCCTGCGGAAATTCTCGCAAATGCCCGGTCCATCAGCAGCGTGAGTTCCGTCTTAGCGCGGTTTTCCATCTGCCGCGAAAACGGCACAAAGGCGATCACGATGCCGATCAGCAGCAGTCCCGCCAGCAGTGGTACCAGCCATCTTCGCAAAAACCGAACCATATCCTGTGACCTGCCTTTCACGTCGCTAAAGCAATTGCGTATCTATTTCATCAGTTGCATGCAAAAACCCAATCGATGCATTCCTTCGCCGGATGTTACGTGGAAGGAATGATCGAAAGTAAAATGTTCGCCTTATAGAAAAATTCACCGAAAAAGGACTCGCTCAAAAACTCATAGAGTTTCGGAAGTACCGTGAGTAAAACCGGTACGATGAGGAAGATGACAAACAGCATCAGCACGCCGTGAATGAGCCCTACGCCCGCACCGATGATTCCGTCTCCCCGCGAGAGCACGGGGAAACCACCGCGCCCGTATTCAATCCCGCGGATGATGAATCCGAACAGCAACCGAAGGATCGTAAAGAGCAACAGGAGCGCCAAGATATTGATGACAACGCAGACGATCGTTTGGTTGAAATAATCACCCAGCGTGGTCACGCCGCTCTTGCTGAACGCCTCGGACGCGATGTTTTTCACCACGCAGCGATCCATGGGAATCGGCATATCTGCATTTTGCAGCACAGAACGCAGTTGCTCGGAAGATATGTTCGAGATCGGCGCGCGGGTGAGCTCCACATCCGTAATCGCGACGTACTCGGAACCTTCCGTGTAGTACAGCAGCATTTGAAACAAGTCCGCGCTGCCTTTCACGATGCCGGAAACGATAGGAATCAGAATTCTGCCAAAAAGGATCGATGCTGCGGTCGCGCAAACATTCAACGCTGTGCTGACAAACCCGCGGTAAAGTCCCCCGAGTATGGTGATGGCCAGTATCAGCAGTATCGCAATGTCGATAAAATTCATACGTTTGCCTTCCTCATTCGGGCACCGTAGGCTTGTGCGTTAATTCGCATTCGCAAGATAATACATGCCGTTGCTCGAGAGTAACAGCTTGGAATCCGTCAGCTTGATCGCAGCGTCGATGGGTTGCTCAAACGTCGCAGTGGCCGTGAGCTTGCCTTTGATCGAGTAGGTAAAGAGCTGCTCGCGCGACGCAACCGCAAGCTTGCTGCCCATGATAAACGCGCTGACGCCCTCGGTCGGTAGCTGCAGCGTCGTTTCTACGGGAGCAGGCGCCGCGTCTTCCGCCAGCGTCAGAATGCGCACCGCGTGAAAGTCTCCTCCACGCGTCGTGAGCAGAAACGTCGGTGTTCCGGATGAATAGGAGAAATCCAGCACTTCATATCCGTAGATCATCGTGCGGTAGATCTCCTTGTTTCCTTCGTGGATGTAGCGGATGATCTGGTTGGTACACACGACGAACATACTGTTCGGTGTGATGTAGATGTCGTTGACCAGCTGGTTTTGCACGTGGATCAACCCGGTTACTTCCTTTTTGCTCGGGCTATACGTCGAAATGGTCGTCATGGGCGAGCCGGTGCTGACATTGAGTGTTTCAATCCAGAGCATCTCATTCTCTGTTTTATAAAACCCGAAATCGATGATGCACTGGTCGTCAAACGGCAGATCGTCGATCTGTTCGCCGCTGCGCGTGATGACAAGCAAGCTCTCTTTGCCTTCCTCCGTTTGCTGCAACACTGCCAGATACCCCGTGCCGCACTCGACTTCATCTATGGCACCGGTGAATGTCAGCGGTGTTTTTTCTCCGACCACCTGCAATTGTGCTTTGTTGAACACGACAGTCATGGACTTGCTGCCGGACATGCGAATGTCCGATGCGCCCATGCCGTAGGTATAGTTCTTTTTGCTGTCGGTCAGGTGGTAAAAATGAATCTGCCCGTCGGTCTGATACAGTAGCCCGTCGCCGGTATTGATGTAAGTCGATGTCGTGGAAATCGGCGTGATGTCCATCGATACTGTCTCTGCCTGCTTGTTAAATACAAACTGAAAGATCACGAGCGCAATTCCGAGTACACCGAGTGTAACCATCGAAAAAAGCAGCGTTCTGTTCTTTTTCTTTTTTTTCTTTTTGCGGTTTGGAGCCGCAGCGCTGTTTACCGGCGCATACGGTCGCATACCGCCTTGTTGTGTTGCCATGTATTCCTATTCCCCTATGCTTCGCTTTAGTCTACCAGCCCCCGCGGATGCTGTAAAGCAAACTTTCTGTGTACCGCCGGGCTGTTTGCACGGCTTATTGCGGAGCAATTACCCAAAGTGATTTGGGTAAAATCTTAAACGTAACCGGCGTTCCCGGCAGAATATCGCCGTCGACATCCAGCAGCGACGCGGGTTCGCAGATCGCTGTGAGTTCCGTCGTTTTAAAGTACGTTACGTACTTTGTGCTCAGGTGTTCACCCTTTAAAAACTTCGGCAGTATCGTATAAGCACGGAGTTTTGAGATGTTTGTGATCACGCAGATATCCAGTAGCCCGTCAAACGGATCGGCCTTCGGGGTGACCATCATACCGCCTCCAAAGTGCGTCCCGTTTCCGGCAGCAATGATCAGCACATCCGCTTCCATCGATCCGCCCGGCCAGCTGATCTTCGTCTTGCGCGAGTTCAGGTGCAAAAGCGCGGTGAGCAGTCCGCGCATGTAAGCCAGTGAACCGTTTTTCATGCGCTTCTTGTAGATTTCGACATAGCGCAGCACGTCAACGTCAAAGCCAAAGCCCGCTACGTTGAAGTAGAGCAGGTCGTTTGCAAGGGCTGCGTCCATCTGGCGCGCTTCGCTGTTTAACACGATATCCAGCGCCGTCAGCGGATCTTTGGGGATCTTCAGCGGGCGAATGATGTCGTTACCGGTTCCGCAGGAGATGATGCCAAGCGGCACATCGGTGTTCATGAGCGCACTCGCCACCTCGCGTATGGTGCCGTCTCCGCCGAGTACTACGATCTTTTTTGCGCCGTTTTGCAACGCCTGTTTCGCCAGCTCCGTCGCGTGTCCCGCGTATTCGGTCTTCTCGGCGGAAAAGGGAATCCCGCGCTCCGCCAGAGCGTCGGTGACCAGTTGATGCGCGGCTTGTGCCGCACCGTTTCCCGCAACAGGGTTCCAGATCAAATGCAATTGAGACTCCATACAAAAACCCCCATATTCATTTTTCTGATATGCAAAACGAAAGTCCAACGTCAGTATAAAGCATTTGACCTTCTGTATCAACCCCGCTTGATCTTTCCGCCTGTGCCAAAGGCAACCATACGGGGACTGTCTTTGCATACGCAAAAAAGCGGTGATTCGACCATTTCGCGCCAAAATCACCGCTTTTCTTCTGTTTTTTGCGGTTACGGTTTGCTCGGGTATTTGCCCATCAGCTGAACATAACCGGCAGCTCCTACCGAGGCGAGCAGCTCCGCGCGGTATCGCGCGCCCTGCGTAGTGCTTGCTTCGTAAACCGCATTTCGTTCCTCCGCGCTAAGCAGAGAGAGAAATGCCTCACAGTTTTCGAGCGTCGTCTGATTGACTCCGTTTGACTTTACACCAGCTCCGCTCTTCTTGTACTGCGCATAGAGTGCGAGCGCCGCCGAATACGCCTGATCATATGCGCTCTGCCGCTGTTCCGCGTTGAATTTCTCCGCTTCCAGCGCGCGATCCTGATCGTTGTCCACGCCGTCGAGCACATACTTCGACAACGTCGAGCCATAGTCCGCCTCCAGCGAAGCGATGTCGCTTGTCTCCGCGTTCTGTTGCCGATTTTTCACGTCGGTGACGTAGGTGCTTGCGCCCATGCCGCGTGCAATCGCGTCCGCATCCAGATTTGCCTTGTTTTGCCGCGTCTGCTCCTGCCGGTTGGTAATTGCCTGCGTATAGCTTGGCCGTAGCCACGCGGCAACGGCAGAGCGAATCTCATCCTCGCTTCTTGCGTCATAGTTTGCTTCCTGCGGTGCGAATCTTGCGTACATCTCATCGATATAGCCGCTGAGCACATCCTCGTCGCTTGCATACGGCTCGCTACCGCCGTCTCCATTTGGGTTGTCATAGTTGAAACTCGGCTTGATCTTGGCGTCAATGTCATATTGACCGATCAGCGTCGGTTTCTTGTACTTTGCTCCAATGTGAAATGCCATTGTTTCTCCTTTCTTTCCGCCTCACTCCGCTGCCGAGAGATAGTCTTCCAGCTCCTGCAGTTTCTGATACAGCGTCTCCAGATTTTGGTTGAGATTGCTTTCGTTTTGCGCAACGGCGATGTCAAAGTCCTCTCTCGAGGTGCTCTCTGCCGCCTTGCGCGAAAAATACACCGGAAATAGCGCCTGCATACCCGTCTTCTCAAATGCCATCGCTCTCACCTCCCGTTTCTCACAGTACGCGCCGCTGCATGTCCATAATCAGCTCCACACCGCCGTCGATCGTGAAATGCGACCCGTTGACGTTGCGAAATACGAGCTGAAACGCTCTTCCTTCGCCGTTGAGTCCGAGTTCAAGAATTCGCTCGCTCCCGCCCGGCATAAGCCGCTCATTATAGACGGTTCCGCTTTCTGTGACCGCCTCAAGCGAGAGGATGCCACCGCTGCCGCGCAGATACAGCTCCTCCAACCGCTTATTGACGGCCTTGCTGTCGAGGTCGGTCATCGGCGTTTTCCAGTATGCGTCGATGCGCGCGCCGTCATAGGTTTCCCCTTCCTCAAATCGGCAAACATACCCGTTTCCATCAATCAGATACAGCGTTCCGCCAGCGGCGAATTGACCGCTTGTCGTAAATCCGCGCCGCACCATATACGTACCGCGCGCAAGATCGTAGATGAGTACGGCGTCGTTGAATCCTGCCGAGTTTGCTTCACGCATCGAGAAGTAGAGCCGATCGGCACGCGCCGTTGCGATGCAGTCGGAGAATTTTGCGCTTTGCAGGAGTACACGCACTTTATCCGCGTCCGCTTTCCGCTGCACCGACTGTCCGTCAAAGTAATACAAACCGCCATTTGTGAGGAAGTAGAGCACGTCGCCAACCCTTGCGCAAGCCGTGTGTACCGGTTGCTGCATCGTGCCGTTGACGGGCTGAATGTGGTAGTTCCCCGGCCGATCGCCCAGCAAGCGATAGAGTGAATCGCGCTTGAAGATCAGTAGCTGGTTACTCAACGCGAACAACCCCGTGATGGGATCGGAATCCGTTCCGACCTCGACAAAACCGCCGCTGACGTTTTCGCTCTCTGCGGCAACTGTCCAACTTTCAATCGTGCGTGTGTCGCCCGGCGCCTGGCTGTAATACAGGCGACTGGGATTCGCCGCATCTCCCGCGGCAAAGAGCCGCGAGTAGTAGAGCTCCACGAAGTTCACCGCGATGTCGGAGAGCCCCGCCGTGTTGCCAAAAGTCTCTGCCGTCTGGCTTACGCCGTCCCATTTCGCCATGCGCGCGGCGGCACTTGCAATGAGCAAATACTCGGTGCTCGCGATCTTGACGGGCAGAAAGTCATATTGCGCGGCTGTTGCCTGCGTACCGCAGTTATACAGGCTCTTCCACTCGCCCGCCGTTTCATCCAGCGTAAACACCTCGCTTCCCGTCGTCACGATCACCCTGCGTCCACCCGCATGCCGCCAGACATAGAGTCTTCGCACGTCCTCCGGAGCGGGGAACGCAATCGCGCTCTCGCGCACATATCCGCTCGCCACGCTGAGCCTGCCGCCCTGTGTTTCCATGTTGCAGGCATCCGGGCTTTCGCCGTCGTTCTGGCGATTTTCCGTGATGTTCTGCGCGATTCCGTAAAATACCGGAATTCGATACTGTCTCAGCGCCATGCCATCTTCTCCCTTCTAGCGATTCTCAATCGCATACGCGTCGAGTTCGCCGCGGTGCGCGCGCATCATGCGCTTTGCCGCGTTGTAGAGTTCAAAGCAGGCACGCGCGGAGGCAATGCTGCCCGCGTCACCGCTGGCACGCTCACGCCCGACTGCGTAGCTGATCATCGCGCCGTGGCTCCACTCCGGCAGTTCCGGCACATCGGTGTCAACCTTGAGCGGTGTCGGCATATAGCGATAGGTCACTTGCACTTCGCCGTCCGTTACGGCGGGCACGCGCAAGAGTTCGGTGCTTGCCCCGTAGTAAAACGGCAGCCGCGTGTCCCCGCGAGAGAGTGAGATCACCTTCACCACGCTTCTTGGAAGAGTCGACAAGTCGAGTACCCCATTCGCGAGGAGCAGATTGTCGCTTCTGCGCGGTTGCAGTTCGCTGGTGAGGTCGATCATCGCGTCGTTGAGGTATCGCGTGAGCTTGTCGCGCCAGCTTTCCAGGGTCTGCGCGTCGGTCCCGCGGTCGAGCTGCAAGAGCGCGCCCGTGAGCAATTCTTTGAGTGTCATGCATGCTTCCTCCTCTACGAAACCTTCTTGCCGCCGCTCTTGCGGTAGGCTCGAACGTGCGCTTCGCTTTCATAGCGAACCTGCGCGCTCTGCGCAATCAACGTGGCGAGACTCTGGGGAATCTCGACCGGTTCCCCGGTGCGGATACGGAAGAAATGTCCGTTGATGCCGCCTTCCCAGTGCGATTCCCCGCTTTCCGGCTGAATTGTGATGGTCACCTTCTCCTCTTTGGCGAGCGCTTTCCCGGTTTCGGTTGCGATACTGTCAATCTGTGCTTCCGTCATATACTTCTCGCAGAGGGCGCGCTTTGCCAGCCCTTGGTCAGTTCCTTTCCTTTGAGATGTGTTCATTTTTCCTCCTTGGGGTTTCCCCGTTTACAATCTGGTGAATCCGTCCGCATGCGGCTCGCCGGATGCAAACGGGTCATAAGCGCGCGCCTTTTTCTTCTTCGGCTCGCTTGCGGCGGATGGCCTCGACATCAGCCCGTAGCGCAGCGCTTCCGGCGCGTGGTCTTCGCAGTGGGAGCTAACGTCTTCGACGAAGTGCTCGTCAAAGGTCAGCGCGGGCAGCGTGCGGATCAAATTTTCGCAGTTGCGGAATATCATGAGCTTTGGCCGCCCGTCGTCCCCGTCACTCAGATATTCGCGGACACGCTGCCAGCCGGGGATTCTGGCGTTGTCCGCGCGGATGAGCGGCACGCCGCCGTGGGCAAATACTTCCGCAATGCTCATGCCGCCGATGTCTCCGCTTGCGCTCATGCCTCTGGCCTGCCAGGCATCCGGCGAGGCTGCGGTGTATGCGATCTTCTCTTCTCCCGTCAACTGACGGATGCGCCGTGCCGTCTCGCTGGAGAGCACCTGACGCTCATAATATTCGCGATACGCATACACCCGCCCCTCGGGTGAAACGGCAAACCACAGCACCGCGCAGGGGTCGTTGTAGCCCCAGTCCATGGCACGAAATCTGCGCCACGACTTCGGGATCTCAAACGGCTCAATCACGTGCCGCTCCCTCGAAAACTCGCCGAAGTACTGCCCCGCCAGCACGTCCCAGTCCCCGTTTAGGTGGGCGCGCCTCAGCGGCTCCGGCAGGTTTTCGAGTGTGATCACATAGGACTTGTCCCGCATCAGGACCGGATTGTCCGTCACGCGCACCGGAATGAAAACGTAATCCTCGTCATTTTCGCTTGCGCGATATCGGCGGTCGATGAAGAGGCGCTTGACCCATGCGTGCCCTACGCCGCCGGGATTGCATGTGTAGTACATGCGCGGTGTAAAGTCCGTTCTCACCGAGCGGTTGCAGGTCGAGATGAACTGCATCTGACTCTCGGTGAACTGGGTTGCTTCCTCCAGTCCGATCACGTCGTATTCCTGCCCCTGATAGCGGTATACATCCTGCTCATTGTCGCAATAACCGAGTTTGATGCGGCTGCCGTTTGGAAACGTAAATACGCGTTGCGTTTGGTTGTAATCCACAAACCCTGATAATTCCGTCTGCAGTGCCCGCACATGGTTTTCGGTCAACTCCGACAGCGTTCTTCGGAGCAGTAGGAGTTGGAGTCCCTCGTAGTGAAGGGCGAGCAACACGAGCTTTCTTCGCATGGCCCAGCTTTTACCGCCGCCGCGCGCGCCGCCGTATGCGGTGTGCCGGGCCTTGCTCGCAAAAAACTCTCGTTGACGCGGATTTGGATACCCCTTTAATTGGAATTCCACGTCACTCACCCCAGCCTTCCTTGTCCTCCAGCACGATCACGATCCTGCGGTCCTCCTCGTTCGGCGGCAGTTTTTCGCCGGTGCAGAGTTCTTCCAGCAGTTTCGCGGCAACGCTGTACTGGAGTTCTCCCAGCAAAGCGTGTTCCACGATGTAGCGCCCAATCCGCCGGAGCGCACTGGCAAACGTCCTGCACTCCTTGCTCTTGCCCCCGCTTTTGCCTTTGGCGAGGATCTCGTCTTGCGGTATGGCGAGGTGCTCGCTCAGGCCCGCCAGCGTATACGGCGTTTGCCGGATGGTCACGCTTCCGTTTTTGAGGGTCACGCGCTCCGCCGTCGCATCGCATGCGGCAAAATACGCTTCGATTTTGTCCTTGAGGTCTTCTGGTTTGGTCGACTCCATTCGTTCGTGCTCCTTTCTTGCGTGGCGGCTGATTTCGAGGCTTTTCCGCCGCCAGAAACATCGTAAATCAGAAATCGAGTGAAAAATTATAAGAATTCCCGGTTTTGTCAATTCTTACAATTCGCGTTTTTGGCAATTCCGATAATTCTTTTTTTTGCCTGAGAACGCAAAAAAGCGCCGTCAACGGCGCGTGTGTAAGTCACTTAAGTCTTTATCCTGACTGTGGTATGATAATGATGTTTTGTTTTAGCTTTCGTTTGGAATGAGTTCCATGCAACGAAAGCCAACGCGCCCAATGATGCGGCGCGGGTTTGAAAGGACTGGTATCATGAAAAAGATCATCCCGATCGTTCTTGCGCTTCTGCTTGTTTTCTCCTTGGCTTCCTGTAAAGCTGCTGTAAGCGAGCCCGCGCAACCCACCGCAACCACCTCGGCTGCCTCATCCTCGCCGGTCGCAACCGATGAACCTACCGCACAGCTCCCCAATCCCATCGTCGAGGTAGATGGTTCCGCGGACTTTGCCGACCTTGGGTTTGTCATCACACCGCATCAGCAGGCGGAAGATGCCAGCTACAGCATCATCAGCGGCAAGATTGCGCAGATCATCTTTACTCTGGACGGGAAAACCTTCACCTATCGCGGCGCGGTAACAACGGATGACATCTCCGGCGTATATGAGTCATTCGATCCCGATCCGCAGTCACTCGATCTGGAAGGTCCTGATTTCACCGTTTCTGTTGTCGTCAAGACGATTGATGGCGGCGAAAAAGGCGCGCTTGCCGAGTGGACGTATGAGGATGTTCGCTACTCGTTTTATACGTCCGACCCAACCGATTATGAGAAGTTAACAGATGTGCTGCTGCCGATCCTCTATAACGATCTGCCGTTTGCCGCATGCAGCGGCTGAATGAATCCATCGTCTTAACTCCAAAAAACAAAAAAGGCCTGAGCGGCAATCGCGCCGTTCAGGCCTTCTTCATTCGTTCTTACTCGGGTTTCGGCGCGCCAACCGGGCAAACGTCTGCGCAATTGCCGCAGTCGATGCACTTGTCGGCATCGATCACGTAGATCGCGCCTTCGCTGATCGCTTCGGTGGGGCACTCCGCAGCACATGCGCCGCAGGCGATGCATTCGTCAGAAATTTTATATGCCATGTT
>JBDKRF010000238.1:0-10927 GCA_039683525.1 Clostridiaceae bacterium | reverse complement strand
AATCACTTTTTGTCGTTCCACGCTCGTAAGGCGTTCATGCACTCGAAGGCGCTATGTGGTGTATTCCGGTTGGCGATCAGGCTGTTGACAGCAGGTCTTTTCCTCCGCATAATGAAAGCAATATCATCCAACTCAAATCCCATCCATCGGATTCTTTGCTAAAAGCCACAGCACAAAAATGAATTTCGGAGGTTCCTATGGGAAAACCCCGATTGATTGCCGAACCGATCCTGAGCGCAACAACGCGGCATCGACTGGCTCCATCCAACTTGTCCGCAGGCTATTTGCAGTTCGGGCGCTTGCTGATGCCCGCTTATTTGAAATTCGCGCTTGCGTTTGAAGAAATCGAGATTCGCTCACCGGAATGCATTCTCTCCGAACTGCGTGATTTTCAATCGGAGCAATCGCGCCTGATCGTCGCCTTTCGCCATCCCTACGGCGACGAAGCGCAACTGATGTTTCACGTCTTTGAGAATCTGCTGCCCCGCATCGCAAAAAAAAGCGGCAACCCGCTTCTTCATCAGCCGGGGCTCAGGCTGGTACACGATTACGCCGTGCCGCTTTGGGGCAATGCGTTCATCCGATACCTCCTGCCGCGCGCGGGGGCACTGCCGGTCTATCATGTCAAGTGTGAAACAAACAGCCTCTCCGGCATTCGTGCCGTACTACGCGACGGGCCGAATCCGCTTGGGCTTGCGCCCGAAGGGCAGATTTCGTATCACAGCGAGACCCTGCCGAGAATCGAACTTGGCACGGTTCGCATGGGGTTCTGGTGTGCCAGCGATCTGGAGCGGGCAGGCCGCGCGGAGGAAATGCGCATCCTGCCGATCTCGGTGCACTATCAATATGACGCGCGGGATTTTCATAAGATTCACGCGATCATCCGCAATTTGGAATGCCTCTCCGGCCTAAACGCACAGCCTATCGCGAAAAATACCCCGCTGCCCGCGCTTCTGCCGCGGCTAGACGCAATCGAGCGGCGACTGCTCTCGTTGACCGAGCAGTTCTACCGCGATACCTATCACTACGCGGTACCGGAAGCCGTTTCGGGAGAAACAGATGTGCAGGAACGGCAGCGCCGCTGGAACGCACTGCTGCCCGTGGCGCTCACCGTTTCGGAACATGCGTTGGGCATCGATCCGGGTCAGGAAGACCTCGTGCAGCGGATGTACCGTGTCCGGCTAGAAGGCTGGAACCGCGTGAAGCCGGAGGAATCGCTCGACCACCTCTCTCCGCTGGAGCTTGCGTTGGCCGACCGGCGCGCGGGCGAAGGTTGGTTTGCCATGCGGCATATGGAGCTGGTAGACCTGATGTCGTATCACGACGTCTCATATGTCGCGGGTGCTGCATCTCCTTGCGAAAACCGAATCGTGGAGCACGCGATCAACCTGCTGGATTTAGCCCAACGGCTCATGGCGGGCAACGTCTCCAACCGTCCCAATAACATTCGGAAGCGGGCGATCGTCGTGCCCGGAGAGTGCGTCAATCTCACCGCGCTTTTGCCTGAGTATCGATTGAATCCTAAGAAGACCGCGCGCCTCACCACAGATTTGCTCGCAAACAATCTGAAACGCTGTATAGAAAGGGTCCAACATGAACAAACCCAAGAATAGCGAAACCAACTCCGCCAAGCTGCCGCTCTCCGTCAAGATGGGATTTGGCATTGGCGATCTCGGCGGAAATCTCTTCTTCACCGCGATGGGATTCTATACGCTGATCTATCTGACGGATACCGTGGGATTATCCGCGGCGCTCGCCGGTATCGCGATCCTCATTGCAAAATCCTGGGACGCAATTAATGACCCGTTGATGGGTTTCATTACCGACCGCACCCGCTCCCGCTTTGGTCGCAGAAGGCCGTATCTGCTGTATGGCGCGCTGCCGTTGCTGCTGTGCATGTGGTTCTTCTTCTCCGCGCCGGACTTTTCTACCAGGCAGACGGCGGGATTCCTCTGGGCGACGTTTGCGCTGTGTCTTTTAAACACCGCTTACACGGTCGTGAATATCCCTTACGGCTCGCTCACGCCGGAGATCACGAAGGACTATCAGGAGCGAACCTCGCTCAATGGCTTTCGCTTTAGCTTCGCGGTGATCGGTACGATTCTCGGCGCAGCCGTCGTGTTGCCGATTGTGAAGCTCGCAGGAAATCCGCACACGGGGTATTCGATCGTCGGCCTACTCTTTGGCGTGATTATGGCGGCAACGATCCTCATCACGTTCTTTAGTGTGCGGGAAACTCCGCTCGCCGATCAGGCACGACCGAAGGAGAAGTTCTTCGAGACGTTCCTCGTCGTCTTCAAGAACAAAACCTATATGCGCCTTGCGGTGGTTTATATGCTCAATCTCACGGGCCTCACGTTCGTGCAGACCATGCTTGTCTACTACTTTAAGTATATCTACCATAACGAAGCGATGACAACAATTGCCATGCTGTTACTGCTTGGTGTTGCAATGCTCTGTGTGCCGCTTTCAGTTCTGGTCGCAAAGCGCCTCGGCAAAAAGCGCACCTATCAGCTCGCGCTCGGCATCCTCACCATCAGCTGCCTTGCGATGTTCTTCTTTGCGCATACGCTCGGCATGATCTTCACCTTCTGCGTGATGGTGTTTGCGGGCGTGGGCATCGGCTTTGGCTATGTTCCGCCGTTTGCGATGCTGCCGGACGTGGTGGAGGTGGATGCGATCCAAACCAAAGCCCGCAAAGAGGGCGCATATTACGGCATGTGGACATTCTTCTCCACATTCGGCGTCGCGCTTGCCTCCGCGCTTGCCGGTGTGTTCCTGGGCTTTGCCAAGTTTGTGCCAAACGTGGTGGATCAGGCAGGCTCGGCTCTGTTTACGATTCGCCTCATGATCGGACCCGTTCCCGCGCTGATCTTCCTTGCGGGCATCTTCCTGATTCAGCCGTATCAGCTGGACGAGAAGAACTATGACGCGATCCTCGCGCTGGAACAACAACAGGTATCATGATTAGACTTCTGTCGCTTACGTAAGCAAAGCAGATAGCGCAAAAAATCCCGCACGGAACCCGTGCGGGATTTTTGTTACTACTCGTACTCTGTTTTTCTTTCTTACCCTTTCGCCTGCTCCACCGCGGGCAACACCTGTTCCTGAAAAAACCTGCGCGCTTCCTCCGCGGCGATCACGCTCTTGACGCCGTCGAGCGAGACCGCGACGCCCGGCTTATGGCACTGCTTGGTGCAAAACTTTGCGGAGAACGCGATCTTCTCATGTAAATCATGCGTTTCAATCAGATGCTGAAACGTGGAGATCACGTTATATGCGCCCTTGAGATGGCAGGCGCTGCCGATACAGACCGAAAGCTCCGTCATGCGTTGCGCCCTCCGTCCTTCGTGTAATCCACATGCAGCAGTTCATGTACGCGCCCCTTGAGCACATCGCCATAGAGCGACTGCACGAGTGAATTTTCCTCCGAGCGCTTGATGCTGGAGACGCGATCCACCGCGTAGAGCCCTTCTCCGCGCTCCGCCTTTGCGGCAGAGGAGCTATATGGCTGTCCCGCGCCGCTAACGCAGCCGCCGGGGCAGGCCATGACCTCGACGAAGTCATAGCGTTCTTCGCCGGAGATGATCTTCTGAATCAGCGCCTCGGCGTTACTCAGCCCGCTGACGATGGCGATACGCACTTCACGGTCGAGATACGGCACACGCGCTTCTTTCACGCCCTTCATGCCGCGCACGCCGGTGAGCGCCGCCGTATATAGGCCTCCGCGCGATTTGTCGCTGAAGAGTCTACGCAAAACCGCCTCGGTCACGCCGCCCGTCACGCCGAAGATCACACCCGCGCCGGACGTCATGCCAAACGGCATATCTAGTGCCTCCGGCTCAAGGTCTTCAAACACTACACCGGATTCCTTGATCATGCGGATGAGCTCCTGTGTCGTGATCACCGCGTCCACGTTCGGCATGCCGTCGACGCAGAACTCGTCGCGAGCCGCCTCGAACTTTTTCGCCGTGCAGGGCATGACCGCCACGTGAAATTGTTTTCGGGAGGAGGTCTTTTCCTGCTCCTTGATGACCGACGCAAACATCTCCATCGGTGAGCGGCAGGTAGAGACGTACGGCAATAGCTCCGGATGCGTCTTTTCGCAAAACTGCACCCACGCGGGGCAGCAAGAGGTGAACAGCGGCAGCGCGCTTCCACTCTCCAGATGGGTCAGCAGTTCCTCGCTCTCCTCCAGCACGGTCAAGTCCGCACCGGTAGAGGTGTCGTACACCTCGTCAAAGCCCATGCGATGGAGCGCCGCGACAATCTTGCCCATACTGTTTTCGCCCTCGCGCAGGCCCATCTCGCGGCCCAACGCCACGCGCACGGCTGGCGCAATCTGCGCGGTCACCTTTACCCCGCGGTCGTCCAGCGCACGCCAGACACGGTTTGCGTTGTCGCGCACGACGATGGCGCCCGTGGGGCAAACAGCGGCACATTGGCCGCAGCCCACGCAGGGAGAGCTTGCAATTGGCATGCCAAACGCGGTACTGATCTCCATCTTGGAGCCGCGGTGCGCAAAGTCGATTGCGCCGACGGATTGCACCTCGTTGCACATGCGCACGCAGTCGCCGCAGAGGATGCATTTACTCGCGTCCCGCGCGATGCAGAGCGAGGAATCGTCCCGCTGCTGCGGCGGCGCGGTGTTGGGAAAACGAACACCTTCGATGTTGAAACGCATCGCCAAATCCTGCAACTTGCACTTGCCGTTGTTGCCGCAGGTGGTACAGTCCCGGCAGTGGTTTGCCAGCAGCAGCTCTAAAATATTCTTGCGATAGCGGCGCAGGCGCTCCGTATTCGTCTTGATCGCCATACCCGCTTTCGGCGGCGTGGAGCAGGCGGCCTCTAAGCCGCCGCGCTCGGTCTCCACCATGCACAAGCGGCAGGCGCCGTAGACCGAAAGCTCCGAATGATAGCAAAACGTAGGCAGCTTAATGCCCGCCTTGCGGATGAGTTCCAGCAGGTTCTTTTCCCCGTTGATTTCGACCGGAATGCCGTCCACGATCATAAACTCGCGTTGTTCCATGTGTTAGTCCTCCCGTATCGCGTGGAATGCGCAGGTTGAAACGCACGACTCGCACCGGATGCATTTACTTGAATCGATGGAGAACGGCTGTTTGATCTGTCCCGTAATCGCGTTCACAGGGCAGGATTTGGCGCACTTGGAGCAGCCCTTGCAGAGCTCCTGATCGATCCAGATGCGCTTGAGCTTCTGACAGCCGCCCGCGGGACAGCGCTTCTCGCGGATATGCGCCTCATATTCCGAACGGAAGCTCTTGATCGTGCTGACCACCGGCGACGCCGCGGATTTGCCGAGACCGCAGAGCGCGGTCGCCGTGATGGTGTCCGCAAGCTCCAGCAGCAACTCAATGTCGCCTTCTTCACCCTTGCCCTCGACGATGCGCTCCAAAATCGCGAGCATGCGCTTGGTTCCTTCGCGGCAGGGAACGCATTTTCCACAGGATTCGTTTTGCGTAAAGTGCATGAAGAACCGCGCGACTTCCACCATACAGGTGTCCTCGTCCATCACGACAAGCCCACCAGAGCCGATCATGGCACCCGCTTTTTTCAGCGAGTCAAAATCCAGCGGCAGGTCGAGATCTTCGGTGGTCAGGCAACCGCCGGAGGGACCTCCGATCTGCACGGCCTTAAAGGCTTTTCCGTCCCGCACGCCGCCGCCGATATCGAAGATGACCTCGCGAAGCGTGGTGCCCATCGGCACCTCGATGAGCCCCGTATTGATGATGTTACCCGTCAGCGCAAACGCCTTCGTGCCGGGGCTGTTCTCCGGGCCGATGCTCTTATACCAGTCCGCGCCGCGATTGATGATCAGCGGCACGTTGGCGAAGGTTTCCACGTTGTTGAGCACGGTGGGCTTGTCAAACAAGCCGTGTTCCACCGTTCGCGGGGGTTTCACACGCGGCATGCCTCGCTTGCCCTCGATGGAAGCGGTCAGCGCACTGCCCTCGCCGCAGACGAAAGCACCAGCGCCGCGCGCGATGTGCAGCGTAAAGCTGAAGTCTGTGCCGAGGATGTGCTCGCCGAGAAGGCCTGTCTCCTCCGCCTGCGCAATCGCGCGACGAAGCCGTTTCACCGCAAGCGGATACTCCGCGCGGACGTAGATATAGCCCTCAGCGGCGCCGCAGGCAAGCCCCGCGATCATCATGCCTTCGAGCATGCGGTGCGGGTCGCCTTCCATGACGCTACGATCCATAAACGCGCCGGGGTCGCCCTCGTCGCCGTTGCAGACGATGTATTTCACGGGCTCCTTCTGAGAACGCACCTGCGACCATTTGCGCCCGGCGGGAAATCCGCCGCCGCCGCGCCCGCGTAGATTACTCTTCGTGATCTCGTCGATGATGTCGTCCGGCGATCGGTCAAACAGCGCGGTTTCAAACGCGCGATAGCCGCCGAAACCGAGATACTCGCGGATGCTGGTCGCGTCGATCTGGCCGCAATGCTCCAGCACAAGGCGCGTCTGCTTCTGGTAGAACGGAATCTCATCCTGCTTTGGGTAGATCGTCCCGTCCTTCTGAAACGAGAGACGCTCGATGCGCTCGCCGCGCAGAATCGTTTTCTCGATGATCTCCTCGCAGTCGGAAAGCGAGGTCTTCGTGTAGAGCCAGCCCTGCGGTTCCACGCGAACCAGCGGTCCCATCTCGCAAAACCCGTGGCAGCCGCATTCCTTGAGTCCCACGCTTTCGCCATGCGGATCATCCGCCAGCTCCACCGAGACGGGTATGTTCCGCTCTTCCATGAGCGCTTTGAGACGCTCGAAGATCTGCATCGATCCACTGGAAACGCAGCCAGTGCCCGCGCAGACGAGGATGCGGCGGGTCTCCAGCGTAAGCGCGCCCGCGCAGGCTTTGCGCAGCGCGATCAGTTCACCTCTGTAGTTGAGTTTGCTCATGCGCTCGCGCCCTCGCTTTCCGCAGCCAGCTGCGCGCGAAGAGAGGCGACGAGTTCGCTCGCCTTCTCCGGCGTCATGGCTGGATAGACCTGCTCGTTGACCGTGATCACCGGGGCAAGCCCGCAGGCCCCGAGGCAGGAGACGGTCTCTACCGTGAATCCGCCGTCCGGCGTGGTCTTGTTTGTTTCCGATAGATGGAGTTCCTTGCGCAGGCGCTCCAGAATCGGGATGGACTTGCGCACGTGGCAAGCGGTTCCGTCGCAAACGCGAATGACGAACCTGCCCTTTTTCTCGAGAGAAAAATTCTCGTAGAACGTCGCGACCGAGTAGAGTCTCGCCTCGCTGACGCCGAGCGCACGGGATAGATAGGGAAACACCTCGCGCGGCAGATAGTGGTAGCGCTCCTGCACGTCCTGCAGGATGGCGATGATATTCGACTCCTTCTTTCCGTAGAGGGAAAGAATGTCGTCCACCGCACTGTAGTCAAAAGATGGCTGCATGTATGTGTTGTTCCTCCAGCGTGTTGATCAAAACGTTGGTTTCCCGCCGCTTGACTCCTGTTGCGGGCAAAGAAACGCTTAAAAATAACTGATTTTGATGCGCTTTCCCATCTTCATCATGCAGTCCGAGAGCTGCTCGATGAGTCGCATCTTGAGGTTGAAGTTGATCGGCAGCTCCGGGTTCTGGTGCGCGGGGTTGACCGCGCAGCCCACGAAAAAGTTAATGTCCGTCGCCTCTTCAAACAAAAGGCGCGCGATGCTGCAGGCTCCGTCCCGTCCCGTGCTCCAGCGTTCATAATCGCGGTTGTCGTCGAGATAGTTTTTCGCGTACTCCAGCACGCGGTTGATCGTGATGACACCCTCTGTCACGAGATCGACGCCTTCGATCGTCGCCGTCGGCGGGATGTCCGGGTCGGGAAAATCCAGCTCGGCTAGCAAGGGCTTTTTCAGGTATCGGGACGCGATGCCGGACGTCGTTCCCCCGCAGATGATGTGCTTGCCCTCTTTGCCGAAGAAGAGGGACATCATCTTCTCGTTGTCGTCCCGGCTACTGGGCGGCCCACAGAGCAGGTTCATCGGCATGCGCGAGCGAATGCGCACCGTGCAGACCGTCGCGTCGTCGCCCGGCTTTCCGTCGTAGAGGCGGTTTGTCTCCTGCAACAGGATCGTGGTCAGCGTCTTTGCCGTAAAGCCGACGTGCCAGAATGTCTCCATATAGCGCGCGATGTCTTCCCGTCTCCAGCCGAAGTTATAGACGCCGCCGACGCCCGCATGCACCACGCCGTCACTCATCGCGATGATGATGTCGTTTTCACGCAGAGAGATATCCGAGCGGTAGATCCGCTTTTCTCCCACCGTCAGCATACTGGTCGCAAGTTCGCAGCTCTTTCCTTCGCGCAGGAGGATGACCGCGGGGTTATCGTATTGAATGATCTCCGCGCGCTCGTTGTTGACAAGGCGAATGATGGTGAAGGTAGAGTATGCGATGCCGCGGTTGCTGCACACGGGCAGCGTCGCCGCGATGGTCTCAACACAATCCTCCAGCTTCAGCCCCGCCGCAAGCATCGTGGAGATAATCTTGCTGGTGAGGGTACTCAGGATGCTCGCCTTGACCCCGCTGCCGAGGCCGTCCGCAAGCACGATCACGGAGGCGTTTTCGTCCGTCCCCGCGATCTCGATATGATCGCCGCAGAGCTGCTCGCCCGCGTGGTTGAGGCTCATATAGCCGATATCGGCGCAAAGGGGATTATGGGTGATCATCGGCTCTCGCCTCCTTTCTGCTGGGTTGCATCCTTCGTGTTATCTTGCGTCTTCGCTGTTGATCGACTCTTTCAGCTTCGTGAGCGCGATCTTCGTTTCAGCGGTGGTTTCGCCAAGCAGCGAGGCGATCTCCTGCACAATACGCATCTGCTTTTCGACAACGCGGTCAGCAATCTCCACCGTCTGGCGGCCGATCTCCTCCTTCTTGAGGCGCTCCTCTTCCTCCACCGTGACATCGCGCAGAATCGCGATCAGGATATGCGTGGTCTTGTCGTGCACGAGCGAAAGCTCCAGATATTTGGAATACTCCGCATAATACGCGCGCTCTTCCTTGACAGTGCGCCCTTCCAGCGCCGCTAAAAATGGCAGCGGGTCCATCACGCGCACCAGCGGCTCGCCGAGCACATCCCCCTCGCGTTGGATATGCAGCATCTTCATCGCAGCTGCGTTGACCTGCTGCACCTCCAGGTCCTCATTGACCACGAGGATGCCGTTCGGCGTATGACTGAGGATGTTGTTGGAGAAGCGCTCCGCCCGATCCATCAAAAATGGCAGGCACATACTGATATCCGCCTTACCGTGGTAGACCGCAATCGCCTTCTCGCGGCAGGTGTTGTAGCCGCAGCTGCCGCAGTTGAGCTCGTCTTCCTTGCTGGTTTTGCCCGTTTGGGCGAGGATTTCTGCAATCTCCGCTTCGGAGGGTATGCTGCTCGGAACGCCGATATACGTGTGCCGCCGCACAAGCGTGCCCGCCTCTGGTTCGGAGACGGTGAAATCGCGCTTGCCCGCAAACGTGGTGACCGCCTGATAGTGCCGCACGGGCGAATTGTTGTATTTCTCCATGACAGGTCCACCGATGCAGCTGCCGGAGCACGCGCTCATCTCGATAAAGCATGTGTGCAGGTTTCCCGCCGCGATGTCCGCAAGCGCAGATTTGCAGTTCTCCGTTCCATCCACCGTCAGGCAGGTATACCCGGTATCGTGAATGTCCATGGTTTTGAGGATGCCGCCAACGGTCGGAAACAACCGCGCGCGGCTCTCCTCTTCGCTGTCCAGCACCGGCTCCGGCGTGATGTTCGCCGCGGCGAACATGCGCGAAAGCTCGTCAAACGTGAGCACCGCGTCGACGGGGCTGTTTTCCGCCTCGTCTTTTTTCGAAAGGCAGGGACCGATAAACACCGTCTTAGCCTGCGGCATCCGCCTCTTGATGTCCTGGCTGTGCGCAATCATGGGCGACACCACGGGAGAAAGGTACTTGATCAACTCGGGATAGTATTTTCGGATCAGCAGGTTGACCGAATGGCAGCAGGAGGTGATGATCACATCCTCGCTCCTTTGCGCAAGCTGCTTCTCATATTCGCGCTTAACGAGCGTGGCTCCAAGTGCCGTCTCCTCCGCGGAAGCAAAGCCGAGCTGTATCAGCGCGGTCTTGAGCGAAGCGAACCCGACATGATCAAAGTATGCCGCAAACGACGGCGCAAGGCTCGCGACCACCGGCGCAGTGCCGTCCAGCAACACGCGTACAAGCTCCGTTCCGTCCGCAATCTGCTTTGCGTTTTGCGGGCATACGACGAAGCATTGCCCGCAGAGGATGCACTCCTCGCCGACAATGTGCGCCTGGTTTGCCGAGAAGCGAATGGACTTCACCGGGCAATGACGAATGCACTTGTAGCAGTTTTTGCAGTTCGACTTCTTGAGTCGCAATACTTCCGACATTCTATTTATCCCTCTGATTCGATCATACAGGTTCGATTTGTGTTTCGGTTGCGCGTTTACAATCCGCCAGTTTCGGCAGAACCGTTTGGATCAAAAAGCGCTCGGTATCCTCCGGTGTCAGCGAATAATAGATGCCGTCCAGCAGTACGCTGACCCCCGTTTGACATTGTCCCATGCAAAACGACCCGCGCAGCTCAATTTCGTCCTTCAATCCGCGTTCAAGGATCAATTGTTCCAGCCGTTCGACCACGGCGCGCGATCCTTTCAGATGGCAGGAACTTCCAATGCATACCGTAATATTCACGCGCTGATCCTTTCACAATAACCACGAATCGTGTTTCGCATTTCTTTTATCGATATATTATTACTGATATTCGTTTTTGTCAACCCGCAATCCAGCATACCCGATTTCGAAAAGATAGATACCCGGCGCGCATTTGAACCATGAGGAGCAATCGGAACACCAATCAAACGCAGGGTGCGATGCTGGATGGAGCGTAAAATCATCGCATCAAAAAAAGCACCGCCTCGTACGTGT
>JBDKRF010000237.1:0-27229 GCA_039683525.1 Clostridiaceae bacterium | reverse complement strand
GACGCGGCGAAGGCGGCGGGGACGCTCGATCAGACGCTGACCTCCTGCGAGGATGCAATGGCGTTTTTGCCGGAACTGCGACTACCCGCGGATCGCACCATTCCGACGAAAAACGGGCTTGAGACGCATGTGCGCGGCGAGGCGGATGGTCTTGTGCGCGCGTATGGAGACGGCATATTTCTGGGCATAGGCGAGATCAAACAGGAACGCTTTCGGCTCACGATTCACCTGTATTGAGGCTGAGCCGATCAATCAAATGGACAACTAAACGGCTGCATGAAACAAGTTTCAGGCGGGCCGTATTCGAAGGGGATTATGGCAACATACGAACCCGCCGTCATAGCGCTTGGCATGTTTGACGGCGTACATCTTGGACATAGGGCACTCATGAATCGCTTACTGGAAGAAGCGAAGCTTTTACGCGCTGTGCCAGCCGTTTATACGTTTTCAAATCATCCGCTTGAAATTCTTGGCGGGAATGTTCGGTTGCTTTCCGGTATTCGAGAGCGGAATATGCTCCTGCGTTCACTCGGCGCTCAAGAGCTGGTGAGCGTACCGTTCACGCGCGAGATGGCGTCACTCAACCCGGAGCAGTTTATCGATTTATTAGCGGAGAAATGGGACATTCGCGGGCTTATTGTTGGCTACAACTACACCTGCGGAGATCGTGGTGCGGGAACGCCGGAGACACTTGGCGAGATTGGAAAAAAGAGAGGCTTTACCGTTTCGATCGTCGAGCCGGTAATGCTTGAAGGCATGCCGGTCTCCAGCACACGCATTCGTGAGGCGGTGGAGCGCGGCGATGTGACGCTCGCAAACCGGCTGCTCAAGCGGCGCTATACGTTATCTGGTACCGTTGTGCAAAACAAGCGCATCGGCAGTCGCATCGGCTTTCCGACCGCGAACATTGAGGTGAACCCGAATCGAGTGATTCCGGCAGATGGTGTTTATGCAACGTTTGCGTTTGTTGACAGCGGTGTCTATCACGCGGTTACCAATATTGGCAGGAATCCTACGGTAAATGGAAAGAAGCTCACGATTGAGACGCATCTGATCGACTTTAACACAGATATCTATGGACAGCAGCTTAGAATTGCGTTTCGCAAGCGCCTTCGCGGGGAAGCGATGTTTGATACGCTGGACGCGCTGAAGGAACAAATTCGCTTGGATGTGGAGGAAGTGGCGTCGCTCCGGGATTCCTGAGCGTGGAAGTCTTCCAATACGACACGTAAAAAATAATTCAGTGGTTGTTTACAATTTTTAGTGGATATGCTATCCTATAAAAGCATTCAAATGCCGTTTACCGGGATCTGCGACGCTCCGACGCAATTCTCAGTTTGCGGGAAATAGAAGAAGGAGAAAATAAACCATGACCAAGACAGAAACGATTGAAAAATTCGCGCTCCACGAGGGCGATACCGGCTCTCCCGAAGTGCAGATCGCGCTGCTAACCGAGCGCATCAACCACCTCAACGAGCATCTCAAGCTGCATCAAAAAGACCACCACTCGCGCCGCGGGCTCTTAAAGATGGTCGGTCAGCGCAGAGGCCTTCTGAACTACCTCAAGGAGAAGGACATCGAGCGTTACAGAGCGATTGCTGCGAGCTTGAACATCCGTATCAAGTAAGAGAAAAGGCGGGGTTGTTCCCGCCTTTCTTTTCTGTTTGCAAATTGCCCGCGTAGACAAGGAACGGTTTCTTTCCAAGCTCCGCCGGAGAAAAATTTGCTCAACCCACTCAAATTTCCCGCTTGCGCAGGATTTGATTTCTTTTGCGTTTGTTTCGGTGAAATTTGCCCAAAATCAGTTATAATAGAAAAGAAGATAAAGAAGAAGAAGAAGGAGCAAACAAATACTATGGAAAGAAACTTCCAGATGCAGCTTGGCGGCAAGACGCTCATCGTCGAGACCGGCAAGTACGCCGAACAGGCGGGCGGAAGCTGTCTCGTCCGGATGGGCGATACGGCGGTGCTGGTTTGCGCAACGATCGCAAAGACCGCGCGCGATGGCGTTGATTTTCTGCCGCTTTCGGTAGAATATCAGGAAAAACTCTACTCGGTGGGTAAAATCCCCGGCGGATTCATCAAGCGGGAAGGCCGCCCGACGGACCGCGCGATCTTAAGCTCGCGCCTCATCGACCGTCCGCTTCGTCCGTTGTTCCCCAAAGGGTTCTACAACGACGTGCAGGTGGTTGCCACCGTCATGTCCGTTGAGCAGGACGTTCAGCCTGACATCCTCGCGATGATCGGCTCTTCTGTCGTGCTTTCTATCAGCGAGGCGCCGTTCTCCGGCCCTACGGGTTCGGTCTCGGTCGCCATGGTCGATGGAGCGTATATCGTCAACCCCGACGTGGCGCAGCGTGAAAAGAGCCGCTTAAACCTCACGGTTGCCGGCACCAAAGACGCAGTCATGATGGTCGAAGCGGGCGCCAACGAAGTCTCCGAAGAGGAAATGCTCAACGCGATCCTCTTTGCGCACGAAGAAATCAAAAAAGTCGTCAGCTTCATTGCCGACATCGAAGCTCAGGTTGGCAAGCAGAAGATGGAAGTTGTCGTTTATCATCCCGACGAAGCAATCGAAGCCAAGGTTCGCGCCTTTGCGTTCGATAAGGTCGTCTGGTCGCTCGATACCTTTGATCGTCACGAGCGCGAAGTGCGCGGCGACAAAGTTAAAGCCGACACCGTAGAGGCGTTTAAAGAAGAATTCCCCGATTCCGCCAAGGACATCGGCGCGATTCTCTACACCATTACGAAAGAAGTCGTTCGCGACAAGATCATCAACAAGAAGATTCGTCCCGACGGACGCGCGCAGGATGAGATCCGCCCCCTCTGGAGCGAGGTCGGCATCTTTGGCCGCACGCACGGCAGCGCAGTCTTTACCCGCGGTCAAACGCAGGTCATGACCATTGCCACCCTCGGTACGATCTCCGAAGCGCAGTCGCTCGACGGGCTCTCGCTCGAAGAGAGCAAGCGCTATATGCATCAGTACAACATGCCGCCGTACAGCGTTGGCGAAGCAAAGCCCATGCGTGGCGTTGGCCGCCGCGAAATCGGCCACGGCGCGCTCGCGGAGCGCGCGCTTGAGCCGGTTCTGCCCAGCGAAGCGGAGTTTCCGTACTGTATGCGCCTCGTGAGCGAGGTCATCAGCTCCAACGGCTCCACCTCGCAGGCTTCCATCTGCGCGAGCACGCTGGCGCTGCTGGATGCAGGCGTTCCGATCAAGAAGTCCGTTGCGGGCGTCGCGATGGGCCTCATCAAGGACGATTCCACCGGAAATATCGCGATTTTGACCGACATCCAGGGTCTCGAGGACTTCCTCGGCGACATGGACTTCAAAGTTGCCGGTACCCGTGACGGCATCACCGCCATCCAGATGGACATCAAGATCAAGGGCATCAGCCGCGAGATCCTCACCCGTGCACTTGAACAGGCGCGTAAGGGCCGTATGCACATCCTCGATAAGATGGACGAAACCCTTCGTGAGCCGCGTGCGGAGCTCTCACCGTTCGCACCGCGCATCATCACCTTTAAGATCAACCCCGACAAGATCCGCGAAGTCATCGGCAGCGGCGGCAAGGTCATCAACAAGATCATTGCCGATACCGGCGTGAAGATCGATATCGAGGACGACGGCACGGTCTACATCGCCTCTCCGGATGCGACTGCAGCTGCGGAAGCCAAGCGCATCATCGACGGCATCGTCAAAGAGATCGAAGTTGGCGACGTGTACCTCGGCAGCGTAGTCGGCATCAAGGACTTTGGCGCGTTCATCAACCTTAAGCCCGGTACGGACGGCCTGCTGCATATCTCTCGCATCGCAAACAAGCGCGTGGAGAAGGTGGAAGACGTTCTCTCCATGGGCGAGCAGGTGCTGGTCCGCGTCATCGAGATCGACTCCAAAACCGGCAAAATCAGCCTGACCCGCAAGGACATGCTGCCGCCGGACAAGGAATAAGCTCCGAAGCAAAGGATACAAACTGGGCGCGGCGGCAACGCCGCGCCTTTCTTATACGAGGTATTCGGATACTCGCGTACAAGATGCTTTTATGGTAGAATACAGAATTGCAAGCCACAGCTCGCGAAAGGAACGGGAACGCATGATCAAACAACACCTATTACCCAACGGCATTCGCCTGATTTATGAAAAAATGGAGCACGTTCGCTCTGTCTCCATGGGGGGTTGGGTGGATACTGGCTCCGTGCGCGAAACGGCTGAGAACGCGGGCGCTTCGCACCTGATCGAGCACATGGTGTTTAAGGGGACCGAGCGCCGCGACGCCGAGCAAATCGCAATCGAGATGGATGCGATCGGCGGCAACATCAACGCCTTTACTAGCAAGGAGAATACCTGCTTCTATGCAAAGGTGCTGGATGAGCACCTTGACCTTGTCTCGGATGTGCTTTCGGATATCACATTTCACAGCGTGTTTGATCCCGAAGAGCTCAAGAAAGAGCAGGGGGTCGTACTGGAAGAAATCCTGATGAACGAGGATAGCCCGGAAGACCTCTCCGGCGAAGAGAGCAACATGCTCTTCTTTGGCGACGAGACGCTTGCAAGCCCCATCCTCGGCAGCAAGGAGAGCGTACGCGCGTTCACGCGCGAGACGCTGCTTGCGTATAAAAATGAGTTTTATGTGCCGAACAACATCGTCGTCTCCTGCGCGGGAAATTTCGAAGAGCAGGCGCTGATTGATTCCGTGACGAAGTGGTTCGATATCCCCGCGTCTTCGCGCGCAACGGAACCGATCGTGCAGCGCTATCCGGGTGGAAAACGCGAGAAGTTCATCGAAAAAGACGTCGAGCAGGTGCATATCTGCCTGACGCTGCCCGGCTTTGCGCGGGACAGCGAGGGGCAATATCCGCTAGCCGTGCTCTCCAACATCATCGGCGGCAGCATGAGTTCGCGGCTGTTTCAGTCCATTCGCGAAAAGCTTGGACTAGCCTACTCCGTCTATTCGTATCCGACGAGTTTCACCGGCACGGGGACGCTGACGCTCTACGCCGGAACCGGCGAAAAGCAGGCGAAAGAGGTGCTTAGCCGCATGCTGGAGGAACTTGAACGCGTCCGTAAGGCGGGCGTAACGCAAGACGAGCTCATGCGATGCCGCGACCAGCTCAAGGGAAGCTATCTGCTGGGCATGGAGTCCAGCAGCGCACGGATGAATGCGCTGGGTAAGACGCTGTTGTTACAAAAACGTGAATATAGCGAGCAGGAGACCTTGCGCAGAATCGAATGTGTTACAATGGAGGATATCAATCGTATTCTGCCTGTTTGCCTCGACCTCAATCACGCCAGCACGGCGCTGGTCGGCAGAGTGAAGAAACAGAAAAACGCCCTGCTGGAAGTGCTCCGCTGACGCGCACGCTTCCGATCCCCTTTTTCATACCTAACGGAGGATACCGACTTGGATAAGCTGGACATGATTTTTGAGTTGCAGCAATACCTGAACGACGATATTGAAGCGCGCAGGAAGCTTAGCTTCTCGCGCGAAGAATGGATGCAGAAAGAAGTGCTCGCCATGATTTCGGAGCTTTCCGAAGTGCTGGACGAGGTGAACTTCAAATGGTGGAAGAACGCAAAACCGATCGATGACGCAGCCCTCAAGGGCGAGCTCGTGGACGTGCTGCATTTCTTTGTGAGCATGTGCCTCAAGAGCGGCATGACAGCGGAAGAGCTCTTTACGCTCTACAAGGCGAAGAACCAGGAGAACTTTGACCGCCAGTACGGCAGGTCTCAAAAGCAGGGTTACGAAGTAGGCGGTGAAACGAATGGCTAAATCGAAAAAGCGCATCAAGGGTCGCTTCTTCGTGATGATTCTCATTTTAGTCGGCTTCATCGCGCTCGTGGTAATCGTCGCAAACGCGCTGAAAAAGACCGGCGAAATCGAGTTTGGCTCTCTTGGCGCAGATCTTGAGATCAACGCCGCAGTTATTCGCGATGAGAAGGTCGTCATGTCCGAGCCGTACGAGAAGATCACGTTTGACGTGGTGGAAGGCGAAACGGTCAACAACGATCAGGTCATCGCGCAGCTCTATAAGCGCGGCTATCAGGATGAGACGATGGTCACGCTCCTGAACCTGCAAAAACAGATTTACGATTATCAGATGCAGCTGCTCGGCGGTCAAGCGCCGCAGGAACTGCTCGACCTCAACGCCAACATCGACGAGGTGGAGAAACAGATTCGCTCCGTGTCGCGCGGGCAGAGCACACTGGATATGCTGGACCTGGAGCAAACGCTGAAAGACCTCGAAAGCCAGCGCGTGACGCTCATGCAATCGATCGTAACCCCGGATACCACGCTTTCGCAGCTCTATAACGACCTCAAGAGCCAGCAAAACGTGATGAGCGGCTGGAAACGGGATATCAAAAACACCTCCGGCACGGGTATCGTCAGCTTCTATTTCGATGGTTACGAGCAGGTGCTCAGCGTAAACAAGCTTTCGACGATCAACTCCGCGCTCGTGAAGAACGTCGTCAACGGCGGCAACACCGCAAAGAATGCGGACTCGACCAGCGAGGTGCCACTGTATCGCGTCATCAACAACACACACTGGTTCATCGCGTTTGTAACCAGCGCGACTGACCCTATGCGACTTGCGGAAGGGGAACAGTACAGCGTATTGTTCCAGAACTATTCCGACCAGCAGTATACCGCAACTGCGCGGGCAAGCCAGGTTTCGGAAAACGCAGTTGTCAACATTCTGGAGTTTAACACCGACATCGGCAAGCTCATCGGCACCAGAACCGTAGCAGCAACGATCAGCAAGTCAGCGCAGGGCTTGGTTGTGCCGCTCAAAGCGATTGAGATGGTGTCCGGCATGCCAGGTATCAATATTGCGTATGGCGATTCCGTCCTGCGTGTCGAGGTGGATATCCTCGCGCAAAGCGATAATAAGGCGGTCATCCGCGCGCACAACGCTTCGGATAATCTCACCGCCGGAATGAAGTATCTCAAGCCATGATGAGCATCGCGCAAAACATAAATGAGGTTCGACAAGAGATGGCAAATGCCTGCGCGCGCGCGGGCAGAACGCCGGAGAGCGTGCAGCTTGTCGCTGTGTCGAAGTATCAGAGTGTGGATCGCATTGCCGAGGCGGTTGCAGCCGGGGTGACAACCTTTGGTGAAAATCACGCCCAAGAATTGACTGAAAAGAAAACTTTTTTTGAACAGCAAGGTTGCAGGGTGCATTTCATTGGACAACTGCAGACGAATAAGATAAAATATGTCTGCGGTTTTGCCGACTTGATTGAGTCGGTAGACCGGCAGAATCTTGCGCAACAGCTTCAACAAAAAGCCTGCGCGCAAGGAATTGTTCAAGAAGTACTGATCCAGGTCAACATCGGCGCGGAAGACCAAAAGGGCGGCGTACCCGATGAGGACTTGGATTCTTTCGCGGAATCTTTGGCGCAATGTGCCAATCTGCGCCTGCGCGGATTGATGTGCGTTCCGCCTGCGGTGGAAGCGGAGCAGGCGCGTGTGTTTTTCCGGAAAATGCGCGCGCACTTTGACCGGCTTTCCATGCAATGGAGTACCAACGGATTTGATACGCTCTCGATGGGCATGAGCCACGATTTCGCGGTGGCGATTGAAGAGGGCGCAACACTGGTGCGCGTCGGTTCCCGCATATTTGGCGCGCGAGATAGAAAATAAAGCCCCGGTGATGTGCGAGACCCCGTATCACTCGCGCAGAAACACAAAAAAATTAGAGAGAATGCCAAGGGCAAATCGCCTTGGCTGACGGTTTTCGGAGGAAGACGGATGGCAAGCCTTTATACGAAATTCCTGGATTTTATCGGAATTGAGGAGAGCGACGAGCAGGACGACGAGCGCAGGGACGACGGTTATTACCGTGACGAAGCGCCGGAGCGTGCCGTCGGCAGTGCGTTTGGCGCAAACCGCGCCCCAGCTGCCCCCAACCGCAGAAGCGAGCGTGTGCAGAACACATCCGGTGCGAATCTCCCCATCTCCGGCGGCATGAAGATGATCGTATACCATCCCGTGAGCTACGAGGATACCCAGAGCATCATCGACAACCTGAAAAACAGGAAGCCCGTCATCGTCAACATGGAAGAGCTGGAGCTGGATACAGCCCAGCGCATTTTAGACTTCCTCTCAGGCGCTGTTTATGCGCTCAACGGCACGATGTGTAAGATTTCCCGCGGAATCTTTGTTGTAGCCCCCAATAACTACGATGTGGTGGGCAATGGCGAGGACGACTACGGCGATCTGGTTTGAGCAGAATACACACACAACGAAACAGGGCTCACTGGCACATCAAACCTTGGTGTGCCAATTTTTTACCGATACACGCAGATGAGCGTGCTACTTGCGAGGAGGAATAGCAGATGCGTACGGATGAGATCGTCAACAAAGTGTTCACGCGCTCGTTTATGGGCTATGATATCGAGCAGGTAGATGTTTTTCTGGACGAGGTCATTGAGACGCTGGAGCGATATGAAGCCGAAAAGCGCGAGATGCTCTCTGCCATGGAATACCTGATGAAGAAGCTGGAGCGCGGGCAAAAGATACCGCTCTCCGACATGAAGAAAGCCATCGATTCAGGAAGAAGCCAGGCAAAGCCCGCCCTGCCGGAGAGTACGGAGAGTCGCGACGAGGATCAGAAGACGGCGCGCTCCATCGCCCGCACGGGCACAGGCAAGACCATTCGCGCACCGAAGGTCAGCCGCGTCAAAGGCGAAGACGATGCAAAGGCGCAGATCATTGAGGAGGCGAAAGCCGCCATTCCCCAACAGGAGCTCACGCCGGAGGAAGCGGACAAGCGCGCAAAGCGCATGTCGGCCGCGGCGGTCAACTGGCTCGACGAACTCTTGATCAACATCGCAGAGCATGAAACGAGCGAGCTTGCCAAGACGACTCCGGCCCCTACACCTGCCGCGACGGTTACGACCCCGCAAGCGCAGGAACCGATTGACGAATCAGCGCAGCAAACGCCCGCGCAGAATCAAGCGGATGAAACAACGGCGAAACCGCCGGAAAGTAACGTATAATATGGCGAAACAAAAGAGTGCCTTCCCGCCTGTCAGCCGCGAGGAGATGCGCGCGCGAGGCATTGATCAACTGGATTTTGTCTTTATCTCAGGCGATGCGTATATCGACCACCCCAGCTTTGGGGCGGCGATCATCACGCGCCTGCTCGAAAGCAGGGGCTACACCGTCGGCATCATCGCGCAGCCGGACTGGCACAGCGTTGAGCCGTTTCAGGCGTTGGGTAAACCAAAGCTTGCGTTTCTCATCTCCTCCGGGAACATCGACAGCATGGTCAACCATTATTCCGTTTCCGGGTCGCGGAGGACGACGGACGTATACACCGAGGAAGGTGTGGCCGGGAAACGGCCCGACCGCGCGACGATCGTCTACGCCAACCGCTGCAAGCAGGCGTATTCTAGCGTTCCGCTCGTTATCGGCGGCATTGAAGCGAGCCTGAGACGGTTTGCGCACTATGATTACTGGGACGACCGCGTGCGGCACAGCATCCTTTACGACGCATGCGCGGATATCCTCATCTATGGCATGGGTGAACGTGCAATCGTCCAGGTTGCGGACGCACTCAAAGCGGGCAGATCGGTCTCGGAGATAACGGATATCCCCGGCACCTGTGTACGCATCAGCAGCGCGGATGAGAAAAAAGGCGCAGTGTTGCTGCCTTCCTACACCAAGGTTGCCACCGATAAGAAAAAGTATTGCGAAGCGTTCAACGCGCAGACGAGGGAGCAGGATTCCGTACGCGGAAAGCACCTGATCCAGCCGCACGAAAAGGGCTTTCTGCTGTGCAACCCGCCCGCGAGGCCGCTCTCGACAAAAGAACTCGACGAGGTCTATGCGCTGCCATATACGCGGAAGCCGCATCCGATGTATCGCGGGTATATTCCCGCGATCGAGGAGGTCTCGTTCTCCGTCACCTCCGCGCGCGGTTGCTTCGGCAACTGCAACTTCTGCGCGCTGACGTTCCATCAGGGGCGCGTCGTCACCGCAAGGAGCCACGCTTCGATCCTGGTCGAGGCGGAGAAGATCACATGGGATCCGGAGTTCAAAGGGTATATTCACGACGTGGGAGGCCCTACCGCAAACTTTCGCCATCCCGCCTGCGAAAAGCAGCTCAAAAGCGGCGTTTGCGCGGATCGGCAATGCATCGGATTCAACGCATGCCGAAATCTGGACACGTCGGAAGATGATTATGTCTCGCTGCTTCAGAAGCTTCGCGAGCTGCCGCGCGTGAAAAAGGTGTTTGTGCGCAGCGGCGTACGCTACGACTATGCGATGCTGGATCGCGACGATACCTTCCTGCACGAATTGATCGAGCACCACATCAGCGGGCAATTGAAGGTTGCGCCCGAGCACGTCTCCGACCGGGTGCTGAAGTATATGAACAAACCCCCGCATGCGGTCTATGAGCGGTTTGTGCAGAAGTACGAGGCGATCAACAAGAGCCTCGGCATGCGGCAGTATCTCGTGCCGTACCTGATCAGCTCGCATCCGGGCAGCAATATCCACGACGCGATCGAACTTGCGCTCTACCTCAAAGAGAAGAATTACAGGCCGGAACAGGTGCAGGATTTTTATCCCACGCCAGGTACCGCTTCCACGTGCATGTATTATACGGGGCTGGAACCAACGACGATGCAGCCGGTCTATGTTGCCAAATCGCGGGAAGACAAGGCGATGCAGCGCGTGCTGATGCAGTGCCATATCCGCAGAAACTGGCCTTTGATTCGAAAAGCACTGCGCTCGGCCGATCGTGAAGACCTCATCGGCAGCGGTAGAAGCTGTCTTGTTCCACCGGATTATCTCTCGCCGGACGAGCAGCGCGCGAGCGCCTACCGGCGCCCGCAGCAACGCAGCGGGAACGCTCCGCATGGCGGCGGGAAAAAGAACGCGGGCGGTGGCGGACGCTCATCCCGGCGCGGCAGAAGCTGAGACGGAGAAAATGCGCCAAATCACGCGCAAAAAACGCGCAAGTGGCGCAGGTAAGTTCTTGACAAAACACGGATGACTCGATACAATACTTAAGGTTGCGTGGAAACGCGCGGTAGTTTTGTGCGCGCTGGCAGGTAGGTAAGCGCCGATTTCCTCGGCGGTAAAGGCGGTGGAGATCATGCGAATCAACGTAGCAAACGCCATTCGGCAAACGGGAGACTCTTTTTCGTTTCAAGCGGAGGAACTCTTCACCGATCAGGTGTTTGGCGAGCGGATCATTACGTTCTCTGAACCGGTCTCGGTCAACGGAACGTATGTCTACGATGGCAAGGCGTTTTCGGTCAGCGGTAAAGCGTTGGCCCCGGTCAACACCGTTTGCGCCAGATGTACAAGATTATTTGCCGAGCGCATCGCGTTTTCCTTTTCGGAGCGATTTGTAAAAGGAACAGACGATGCGTCCGACGAAACCTATCCGTATTTGGGAGACGAACTTGTACTCGACAAAGCCGTATTGGACAATCTCTTTTTGGAGCTGCCCATCGCGAGCGTTTGCCGGGAGGATTGCAAGGGATTGTGCCCCGTATGCGGCGCGGATCGAAATGTAACCAATTGTGATTGCACCACAGAGGAAGCCTAGGATTTTAAAATCCGACGTGCTATCAGATGAAGAATAGGAGGGATTATCATGGCAGTACCCAAGAGAAAAACGTCCAAGGCAAGGCGTGATTCGCGCAGAGCTTCCAACTTTAAAGTTGCGGAAGTGCAGCTGGGCGAGTGCCCGCAGTGCCACTCGCTTGTACCGTCCCACACGGTATGCAAGACGTGCGGGTATTACGGCGGCAAGCTGGTCGTCGACATGGAACAGAAGGAAAAGAAGAACGCCTGATCATCCGTCCTTCGGCATATGTCGAAACCTTCGACAACAAGTTTTGCAAAAGCAAAGAGACTTTTCGTGCGGCTTCGCGCGGAGAGTCTTTTTGCTTACCCTTTATGTTTCCGAACCAAACGCGCGTCAAACACCTGTTTGCGTTGCGAAACGCCTGAATTTCTCGTATAATAATTCAATCTACGGAAGTATCGCAGGAAGCATTTCTTGATTATCCGGACTTATTATCGCTTCCATGCGGCGCATCGAAGATTTCATTGGGACAGCGGCATACGCTTGCCGCAGAATTGGGAGAAGACAAAGCATGAGAATTGCCATCGACGCAATGGGGGGCGACCACGCACCGCAGGCGGTGTTTGAGGGAGTCAAGCTCGTATTGCCGGAACTCAACAAGGATGTTCAGCTCGCGCTCTACGGCGACGAGACGATCATCAAGGACGGACTGTCCGCGCTGGGTGTAAATGATCCCCGTGTATCCATCGTCCACACGACGGAAGTGATCGGTTGCGACGAGCAGCCGACGCTCGCGATCCGTAAAAAGAAGGATTCCTCCATGGTGCGCGCGGTGGAAGCGGTAGCCGTCGGCGAAGCAGACTGCGTGCTCTCCGCGGGGAGCACGGGCGCGCTGCTCACCGGAGCTACGCTGATCATCAAGCGCCTCAAGGGCGTCAAGCGCCCCGCGCTCGCAACCATCATGCCGACGCCGGATTCTTGTGTGCTGCTCTTGGACTGCGGCGCGAACACCGACTGCAAGAGCGAATATCTCGTTCAGTTTGCGCTGATGGGCTCCGCTTATATGAAGAGCGTCGTCGGGGTGACTGCACCTCGCGTCGGCCTTCTCAACAACGGCGCGGAGGAAGAGAAGGGCAACGAGCTGACCAAAGAGACGCACCAGCTACTCAAGACCGCTCCCGTCAACTTCACCGGCAACTGCGAGGGCAGAGATGTGCTCGGCGGAGAATTCGACGTGGTCGTCTGCGACGGCTTTGATGGAAACATCGTGCTCAAGGGCACGGAGGGCGCGGCGGGACTCATCATGGATTTGCTCAAGCAGGCACTGATGTCGAGTCTTCGCACCAAGATCGGCGCTCTAATCTGCAAGCCCGCGTTCAAGATGTTGAAAAAGAAGCTCGATTATACCGAATACGGCGGCGCACCCTTGCTCGGCGTCAACGGCGGCGTGATCAAGGCGCACGGCAGTTCCAACGGAAAGTCATTCCGCTCGGCGATTTTACAAGGCGTCAAGCTGGTCTCTTCGGATGTGACGCACCTGCTCGGAGAAGAGATTGCGCAACTCAACCTGCCGGAATAAGCGCCAAACGCCATAAGGATTGACAGATTGTCGCAGGTCATATAGAATACTACGCGAATGAGATGCGTGAAAAACGCGTTGAAAAGGAGTTTTGATCATGTTTTTTGAGAAAGTTAGAGATATTATCGCGAAACAGTTGGATATCGAAGCGAGCACCATCACCATGAGCAGCCGCCTCATCGACGACCTCAAGGCAGATTCGCTGGACATCGTCGAACTCATCATGGATCTCGAACAGGAATTCAACATTGAGATTCCGGACGAAGAACTCCCCAAGGTGCAGACGGTCGCAGACATCGTAGGTTACCTCGATAAGAAGTAAGCAACAACAGAGATTACGTTTACCCGCATCCGAAGACTGAGAGAGGGTGCGGGTTTTTTTGTAAAGCGTTTGGCGGGAAGCACCACGCAACGCTTGTTTTTTCACGAATTTTGACCAATAATACCGATAGAACTAAGCGAAAAACAAACGAACAAAGGATAACCGGATGACGCAACAGCAAGACACGCCCTCCACGCTGGAAGAAACTCTTGAGTATACGTTTACCGACCGTTCCCTGCTGGAAACGGCGTTGACGCATACCTCGTTTGTCAAGGGGGACGGAAAGCGCCAGACGCACAACGAGCGCCTAGAGTTCTTAGGCGACGCGGTGCTGGAGCTATGCGTCAGCGAGCATCTCTTTTTGGAGCATCCGCAGCTACAAGAGGGCGCGATGACGCGCCACCGCGCAAGGCTCGTGTGCGAGCACGCACTCTACAGCGCGGCGGTCACACTCGGCATCCCCGCGCATCTGCGTCTCGGCAACGGAGAAGAGCTCACCGGAGGGCGCAAGAAGCCCTCTATCGTGTCCGACGCGCTTGAGGCGATTCTGGGCGCGATCTACCTAGACGGCGGCCTCACCAACGCAAAGCGCGTGATCCTTGAGCGAGTGATTCGTCTCTTGGAAGAGGCACGCGTCGACGAAACCGACAAAGACTACAAAACCCGTTTGCAAGAGCATGTGCAAAAGGGGCATATCGGCTACCTCGAATACGAATGCATGGATGAGGCAGGCCCGGAGCATCAAAAGCGCTTCACCATCTGCGTGCGCCTTTCCGGCGAAGCGATTGGCGAAGGCACGGGGCTCAACAAACAGAGCGCGGGGCAGGAAGCGGCTAGAACCGCACTGATTCGCCTTGGCGTACTGGAGGATGAAGCATGAGACTGGTGAAACTGGAGCTCAACGGCTTTAAATCCTTCGCACGCAAGACCGAGATTCGATTTGGTTCCGGTGTCACCGCCATCATTGGCCCCAACGGCAGCGGAAAGAGCAACATCTCCGACGCGGTGCGCTGGGTGCTTGGTGAACAGAGCGCAAAAGCCCTGCGCGGTGCCAAGATGGAGGACGTCATCTTCAATGGCACGCAGCTGAGAAAAGCGCTTGCTTACAGTGAAGTCACGCTGACGTTTGACAACAGCGACGGGCTATTAAAGGTGCCGTTTAGCGAGGTCGCGATTACGCGCCGCGTCTACCGAAGCGGCGAGAGTGAATATTGCATCAACCGCAACAACTGCCGTCTGCGAGATATCTCCGATCTGTTCTGCGACACCGGCATCGGCAAGGACGGCTACTCCATCATCAGTCAGGGCAAGGTGGAAGAGATTCTCGCCAACAAGAGCGGAGACCGTCGTGCCGCCTTTGAGGAGGCTGCGGGCGTGATGCGCTACCGCGTGCGCAAGGAAGACGCGGAGCGTAAGCTCAACAACACGGAAAAAAACCTCGAACGCATCGAGGATATTTTAAAGGAACTCGCAGACCGTCTGGCTCCCTTGGAGCAGCAGAGCGCGTCCGCGCGGGCTTACTTGCGTCTGCGGGACGAGCTGAAGGATCTCGAGGTCAATCTGTTTCTCTACCAGTACGACCGCGTACACGAGAAACTCACGCAGATTACCGAGACCATGCGCCAGATGAACGAAGAGCTGGAATTGGCGGAGGCGGGGGAGACCACGCTTCTTTCCACCTGCGCCGGACTGGAAGAGCAGCTCAAAGCGCTCGATTCCGCGATGAACTCGCAGCAGAATAAGCTCATGGGTCTGGTTTCGGAGGCGGAGACACGCGTCGGCACCAGCCACGTGCTCCAGGAGCGGCGCGAAAACGCGCGCTCGACGCAGAAGCGCATCGAGCAAGAGCGCTGTCAGAGCAAGGCGCGCATTGAGGAACTCGGCGGCGTGATTGCGGGCCTGCAAGCGGACGAATCCGGTCATGCAGCGCTAGCACTACTCGAAAAAGAGATGGAGTCCGCCGAAGCGCGCCTCAATGCGATCGACGCGGATATTACCGCGCGCGAAGAAGCTCTCGACGAGATGAAGAACAGCATCATCGAGGCGATGAACCGCGCATCGGACTTCAAGTCCAGTGCGGCACGGTTCGACGCGATGAAGAGCTCCATCGGCGAGCGCCTCGTTGCCATCGAAGCAGAGGCATTACGCCGCGCAGAAGAGACCGCGCGTCTGCGCGAGGAGCTGGTGCTGGCAAAAGAGCAGCATGCCGAAGAAGCGCAGCATTTGGAGCAAGCCAAGCGTGACCTCGACGGTTCCGTTGAAAACCGCAGAAAGACGTTGGACGCGTTCACTGCGCTACGAGAGGAAATCTCGCGAGACGAGCAGGGGATTTCGTCGATTCAGTCGCGCTTACGCGTGCTGGACGAGATGCAGCGCTCACGCGAAGGCTATTATGCGAGCGTGAAAAACATTCTCAAGGATGCGCCGAACGATCCCAAACTCGGCCGCGCCATCGTCGGCGTTGTGGCAGAGCTGCTTCGCGTGCCGAAGGAATATGAAATCGCCGTCACCATGGCGTTGGGTGGTTCGCTGCAAAACATCGTCACCCCGACCGCCGAGGATGCAAAATACGTCATCGAATACCTTCGCGCCAAGGATTACGGCAGAGCGACGCTGCTGCCGATGGCGCTACTCAACCCCACGCGCATTACGCGCGAGGAGCGGACGCTCATGGACGTGCCCGGCTGCATCGGGGTCGCCAACGAGCTCGTCGACTGCGACGACAATGTGCGAAACGTGATGGATTATCTCCTGTGCCGCACAATCATTGTGAAAAACCTCGATGCAGGCATCGCGCTGAAAAATCGCACGCGCGGCGCGTTCCACATCGCGACGCTCGAAGGCGATATCATCAGCACCGGCGGATCCATGAGCGGTGGCAGCTTGCAAAAGCAGACGTTTAACCTCTTAAGCCGCGAGCGTGAACTGGTGGAACTCCGCGAAAAGCTCAAGAAAGCCGACGCCGCGCTGGAAGAAAAGAAGACCGCGTTGCGCAAAGGCGAGCAGGACGTGCTCCGCAGCGACATTCAGGTGGATTCCTTCCGCGATGCGGTGCATGCCTGCGAAATCGCCGCAGCAAAGCAGGCGGAGCAGCTGGACATGATCCGGCGCGATGTGGAAGTCAGCGAACAAAGCGAGCAGACGCTTGCCGATGAGCGCATCCAACTGACCGACAACCTCGCCGATGTGGAGCGTGAGTGCGCGAGCGCGGGCGAACAGCAGACCGATATAGAACAAGGCAATGCGAGCACGCGGGAAGATGTTGCGCGCGCGCAGGGCGAACTCTACGAGCTGCGCAAAAACCGCGAGTCCATCACGGGCGAACTCACGGAGCAAAAAGTGCGCCGTATGGCGCTGAGCAAGGAACGTGACGCGGTCTACACCGAGCAGAAGCGACTTGTTTCCGAACACCGCGAGCTGACGCTTCGCCTCTCCGCGCTGGAGCGCGAGGCGGAGGAGAACGCGGCAAATATCACCGCGATTGAAGCGGAACTCGACGGCATGCACACGCAGATTGAGAGCGACAGCGCCGTGACCTCCTCCGAGAAAGAGAATTTAAAAAAGATCGAAGAAGAGCGACAGATGGTGTCCGCCTCGCTCTATGAGCAGCGCGCGCGGCGCGAGGAACTGCTCGTCAATACGCGAGACCTCGCCGACCGTATCCACAAACAGGAGCTGACCCAGAGCAAGCTCGAGATGGAACTCGGCGCGATGCAGGATCACATCTGGAGCGAATACGATCTGACTTACGAAAACGCGGCCGCGCTCAAGCGCGAGATTGCGGTCGGCTCATCCAATGCGCGCGTGAACGAAATCAAGCAGGAGATCAAAGGGCTGGGGGATATCAACCTCAACTCGATTGAAGAATACAAGAGCGTGTTTGAGCGGCACAGCGAGCTCGCGACCCAGTGCGACGACCTCCACAACGCCAAGCGCGACCTGGAGACGCTGATCGTCGAGCTGACCGAAACCATGGAGACCGTGTTCCTCAAGCAGTTTGAGCTGATTCAGCAGAACTTCTCCTCCACGTTTGCCGAACTCTTCGGCGGCGGTCAGGCGGAGCTGCGGCTTGCGGACAAGAACGACGTGCTGGGCTGCGACATCGACATCATCGCGCAGCCGCCGGGCAAGAAACTACAGCTGCTGTCCCTGCTCTCCGGCGGAGAACGCACGCTGACCGCCATCGCGTTGCTGTTTGCGATGCTCAAGCTCAAGCCGCCCGCGTTCTGCATGCTTGACGAGATCGAGTCCGCGCTGGACGAGGCAAATGTTTCCCGCTTTGCGGATTACGTCAAGCGATATTCCGACGGGACACAGTTCATCCTCATCACGCACCGCAAAGGGAGCATGGAGGTCTGTGACACGCTCTACGGCGTTTCGATGGAAGAGAAGGGCGTGAGCAAAGTGGTCTCCGCCCGATTCGGCGAAAACGGCATCACCACCGCTCCCGAACAGGCAAGCTAAGAAAATCCAACTGAAATTTGATATTGTAAGGCAGATATATAGAGAAGAAACCACTCTTCCCAAAAATGAATCTTCTTAAAGGGTAGATATATGGAAAAGAAACCACTCTTCCAAAAATGGAAAACAGGATTGGGCAAAACGCGCACGGGTCTTCTCGCGCGGTTGTTTGCCTCCAAGGACGGCATCAACGAAGCGTTTTATGAAGAGCTCGAAGAGGCGCTGATCCTCGCGGATGCGGGAGCAGCTGTCACCGAGCACTTGCTGGACGACTTGCAGGCCGCCATCAAGGAGCAGAAGATTTCCGACCGCGCGGGAGCCAGAAAAGCGCTTGCGGGGTTGATTGCCGAGGCGGTGACCACGAGAAAGCCGTTTTCGGCGGATACGGGGGCAGCAGTGCTGCTCATCGTAGGCGTCAACGGCGTGGGTAAGACCACCAGCATCGGCAAGCTCGCTAACAGCTATCACGAGCAGGGTAGAAAAGTCATGCTTGCGGCGGCGGATACCTTCCGCGCGGCGGCGGCGGAGCAGCTCGGCGAATGGGCCAAGCGCGCGGACGTTGCCATGGTGCGCCATAACGAGGGCGCGGACCCCGCGGCGGTGGTGTTTGACGCGATCGCCTCCTACAAGGCAAAGGGCTGCGATCTGCTTTTGTGCGACACGGCGGGGAGGCTCCACAACAAGGCAAACCTGATGAACGAACTCGGCAAGATTCGCCGCGTGATTGCGCGCGAGCTGCCGGAGACGCCGTGCGAAACCCTGCTGGTGCTGGACGCGGTGACAGGGCAAAACGCGGTGGCGCAGGCGCGCGCGTTTGCGGAGGTGTGCCAGCTCGACGGCGTAATCCTCACCAAGCTCGACGGCACGGCAAAGGGCGGCGTGGTCATCTCCATCTGTGAGACGCTAAAGGTGCCCGTGCGCTTCGTCGGCGTTGGCGAGGGGATTGACGATTTGCAGGCGTTCGACGCGGAGCTCTTCGCGCAGGCACTGCTCGCAAACGAGACGGATTGACGCAAACAGGCTTCCACGCGAGAAATGGCAGATCAAAAGCGACATTTCGCTTGACAAAATCACCACGCCCCGTATAATGAATACGGTGTAAAGCTATTTGGCTTTACAGGTGATGAAAAATGAATCGTTTGGTCGAACTTGGACAACTCATGGACTGGTACGGCGCTTTTTTAACCGAGCGCCAGCGTTCGCTTGTGCGCCAATATGCCTATGAAGACTGCTCGCTGGGCGAAATTGCCGAGCGCGAAGGCATCTCCCGGCAGGCCGTGCGGGACGCGATCTTAACCGCAGAATCCGAGCTTCGGAACATGGAAACCAAGCTCAACTTAATAGAAACCAATGAAAAGCTGCGCGTTTTAGTCGATCAGCTCGACGGCACGCGGCTCGACGAAGCACAAAAAGACCTGCTCCGGCAAATCCGGGAGCTGGTTTCGGAGGAAGACGATGGCGTTTGAAGGCGTCTCTGAAAAACTACAAGCGGTCTTTAAACGGCTCAATTCACGCGGCAAGCTCAACGAGGGCGACGTGAAGGAAGCCATGCGCGAGATCAAGCTCGCCCTGCTGGAAGCGGACGTCAACTTCATGGTGGTCAAAGACTTCATCAAGATTGTGACCGACCGCGCTGTGGGCAGCGAAGTACTCGAAAGCCTCACGCCTGGACAGCAGGTCATCAAGTTCGTCAACGAAGAGCTCACGCGGCTCATGGGCGGCGAACACGCAAAGCTGGAGTTTGGCAACCAGAAACCCGCGGTGATCCTCATGGCCGGCCTTCAGGGCGCGGGCAAGACGACCATGTGCGGCAAACTTGGCGGATACATCAAAAAGAACTATGGCAAGAGCGTATTGCTCACCGCCTGCGATATCTACCGCCCCGCTGCAATTCAGCAATTGCAGATCGTCGGCGAAAAGCTCGACATCCCCGTCTACGAACACGGAACACAGAACCCCGTGCTCACCGCGAAGGAAGCGATCGCGGAAGCCAAGCGGAAGTTTATCGACGTGGTCATCGTCGATACCGCGGGCAGATTGCACATCGACGCGGACATGATGACCGAGCTCAAGAAGATTCGCGACGCGGTCAATCCCGCGGAGATCCTGCTCGTCGTAGATGCCATGACCGGTCAGGACGCGGTCAACGTTGCTAAGAGCTTCCACGAGACCATCGCGCTCACGGGCGTGATCCTCACCAAGCTGGACGGCGATACACGCGGCGGCGCTGCGCTCTCCGTGCGCTCCGTCACGGGCAAGCCCATCAAGTTCTCCGGCATCGGCGAAAAGCTGACCGATATCGAGCCGTTCCATCCCGACCGGATGGCGAGCCGCATCCTCGGCATGGGCGATATGCTCACCCTCATCGAAAAGGCGCAAAACGCCTTCGATGAAAAGAAGGCACTCGAGATGGCCGAGAAGATGAAGAGCAACTCGTTCACGCTGGACGATTTTCTCGACCAGATGGAGCAGATGAAAAACCTTGGCTCTATGGAAGACCTCGTGAAGATGATCCCCGGCATGGACGCTAGCAAGATGGCCGGCGCGCAGATCGACGAAAAGCAGATGGCGCGTACGAAAGCAATCATTCAGAGCATGACCAAGGCCGAGCGCCACGACCCGGAAATCCTCACCGCCAGCCGCAGAAAGCGCATTGCGCGTGGCAGCGGCACGAGTGTGCAGGAAGTCAACCGCCTGATGAACCAGTTCAACGCCTCGCGTCAGCTGATGAAACAGATGTCCGGGCGGATGAAAAAGGGGAAACGCGGCGGATTCCCGTTCGGATTCTGATCCAATCATCAATTGGACAGAGAGCGCGGCGGCTTCCCGTTCGGGTTCAAGCCGCTAGATTACAAAGGCGAATCACGTTTTGACGTATTCGATATATCAAACACATTAAAATATTTGGAGGAAGCAGACAATGCTCAAGATCAGACTGCGCCGCATGGGCGCCAAGAAAGCCCCGTTTTATCGTATCGTGGTTGCGGATTCCCGCGCGCCGCGCGATGGCGCATTTGTCGAAGAACTCGGCTACTACAACCCCCTCTCGAACCCCGTTGAGCTGTCCGTGAACAACGAGCATGCCGCGGAGTGGATCAAGAAGGGCGCGCAGCCGACGGACACCGTTCGTGCGCTGCTGAAAAAGAGCGGCGCCGTCGAGTGAGGCGAAAATGATGGAGGAACTCGTACGCTTCATTGCGAGAAATCTCGTCGATGAGCCGGACTCCGTCAAAGTCGAGTCGCGGGAGGAAGGGGACACGGTCGTGATCTCCCTCTCCGTGGCACCCGGCGATATGGGTAAGGTCATCGGCAGACAGGGGCGCATCGCAAAGGCGATCCGCACCGTCGTCAAGGCCGCGAGCGTCCGCGAAGACAAGAAATACATGGTCGATATCGTCGAGTAATCGATGATACCCCCGGTATGAAAGAAAGAACCACAGGAAGACTGATTTGAGAAACGATTACCTGCGCGTCGGCCAGATCGTTCGCGTCCACGGCGTACACGGGGATGTGAAAATCATCCCGCTCACGGACGATCCGGCACGATTTCGCCAGCTGAAAACGGCATATCTCGAAACAACGGCAGGCGCGTATGCGCCTGTTGCGGTTACGAGCGCGCGGTTTTTGCCGGACGCGGTGTTGCTGCATCTGGAAGGCTACGACACTGTGGAGCGCGCGGAGACGCTGAAAAACGTCTATCTCTGCGTGAACCGGGATAACGCGGTCAAGCTCAGGAAGGACTCGTATTTCGTCGTCGACCTCATCGGCTGCGACGTTTCCGACACCAACGGCAAAGCCTACGGCAAGCTCACGGATGTGCTGGAGACGGGCGCAAACGACGTCTACGAAATCGACGGCGGCAAACTGCTCGTGCCCGCGCTCAAACGCGTGCTGCATGAGGTGGATGTGTCGAGCGGGCGTATCGTGCTGGACGCGGAAGTACTGGAGGAGGTCGGCTGCTTTGCGGATTGACATCCTCACGCTGTTTCCGGAGATGTTTGAAGGTGTGCTCTCGGCGAGTATGCTTGGGCGTGCGCAGTCAAACGGACTCATCGACATCCGCGTGCACAACATCCGCGACTACACGGATAATAAGCACAGGAAGGCCGACGATTATCCCTTTGGTGGCGGGGCAGGGCTTGTCATGATGGCGCAGCCCATCTACGACTGCATGGACGCTGTCCTTGAGGGCGGGAATGCCCACCGCATCCTGATGACGCCGCGCGGTCGCACGCTGAACCAGAAGATTGCGAAAGAACTCTCTCAAAACGAACGCCTCATCCTGCTCTGCGGACACTATGAGGGTGTGGACGAGCGCGTGATGGAGATTATCGACGACGAGATCTCCGTTGGCGACTATGTGCTCACCGGCGGCGAGCTGCCCGCGATGGTGCTTGTTGACTGCGTGAGCCGCCTGATTCCGGGCGTACTCGGCAGCGAGGAAAGCGCGGCGGACGAGTCGTTTTCGGAAGACTTGCTGGAATATCCGCAGTATACCCGCCCCGCAAGTTTTCGCGGGATGGATGTGCCGGAGATCTTGCTAAACGGGCATCACGCTAAGATTCAGGCATGGCGGCAGGAACAGGCGAGGCTCAAGACCGCGCTCAACCGACCGGATTTGCTCACGGAAGTCACGGAAAAAGGTGAAACCATCGAGGCGCCGGACGACGCCTGGCTATAACCGGAAAATGGTTATAGCAAGAAATCTGCTGCAAAAAGAGAATGGATCAGAAGAGAATGGATTCGAACGAATGACAGTCCTGTCAAGGATTGTCTTTTTATAAGGAGAATCGCCGCTAACGGCGATAACAGGTATGAAACAGACCACAAAAGGCACAATCGCCATGATCGCGACCGCGCTCTTATGGAGCCTCGGCGGCATCTTCATCAAGCTGGTTCCGTGGAATCCGCTCGCCATCGCGGGGCTTCGCGGCCTCATTGGCGGGCTCGTGATGTATATTTACCTGCGCATCCGCGGCATCAAACCCGTCATCAACAAGGACTCGATCAAGATCGCCCTTGCGCTCGCGGGCGTTTGCAGCACATTCGTCGCGGCAAACAAGCTCACCACGGCGGCAAACGCAATCGTGATTCAGTATTGCGCACCGGTCTATGTACTCCTCTATATCGCGTTTGTGCAAAAGAAAAAGCTGCGCCCGCTGGATATCGCGGTGGTTCCGCTCACGATTCTCGGCGTGTCCCTCTGCTTCATCGGTCAGATGGGCAAAGGACACCTGATTGGTGATATCGTCGCGATTATATCGGGCATGTTCTTTGCGGGAATGTTTATCACGAGCGAAGGCGTTTCCGACCAGACGCGCGCAAGCGGTATCATGCAGGGACAGTTTCTCACCGCGATCATCGGGCTGCCGGTGCTGTTTGCGACACATCCCGCGTTTACAGCGCAGGCGATCATTGGCATTCTGATTCTCGGTGTCTTCCAGATAGGAATCGCGTATGTGCTATACAGTATCGCGATCAAGAACGCGCCGCTCTTGACCTGTTCGTTGCTTGCGGTATTAGAACCTCTGTTAAACCCCGTTTGGGTGTTCCTCTTTGCCGGGGAAAATCCGGGCTTTCTGTCGCTGGTCGGCGGCGTGATCGTGGTTCTGGTCATCACGCTTTGGTACATGTATGACGCGAAGCACCCGCAGGTGCAAACGGAACCCGCGCTGGAGACAAAACCCGCATAGAATCAGGGGAAACGGCTTACGTTCACGAATAAATGGCTTGCAATGCGAGAAACATTTGTGTTATAATCGCGTTTGTGACATCGGGCGGTCCTCTGTTCTGCTTTTGAAGTATGAACGCCTGGCAAAATGAAAGGAGAATATTTCAAAATGTCGAACATCATTTCCGAGCTCGAAAAAGAGCAACTGCGTACCGATCTGCCGGTCCTTGAGGTTGGCGATACCGTCCGCGTTTTCGTGAAGGTTATCGAAGGTAACCGTGAGCGCCTCCAGACCTTTGAGGGCGTTGTCATCAAGATTCAGGGTGGCGGCGTGCGCAAGAGCTTCACCGTCCGCCGCATCTCTTACGGCGTAGGCGTGGAAAGAACCTTCCCGTACAACAGCCCGCGCATCGGACGCATCGAACTCGTCCGTCACGGCGTTGTCCGCAGAGCGAAGCTCTTCTACCTGCGTGACCTCTCCGGTAAAGCCGCGAAGATTCGCGAGCGCATCGAAGAGAAGAACAAATAATCGATCAAAACGGGATCAAACCCCTCTGCCAAACCAGGCAACAGGGGTTTTTCCATATTTGGAGGAAAAGCGCCATGCCTGCTATCAACTGGTACCCCGGGCACATGACCAAAACCCGGCGTATGCTGCAAGAAAATCTCAAAATGATCGACGTCGTGGTCGAAATTCTGGATGCACGCGCACCTTTGGCCTCGCGCAATCCAGACTTTGACGACCTCTTTGCGGGTAAAGCGCGCGTGGTGCTGCTCAACAAGAGTGACCTTGCGGACTCCAACGCGACTAAGCGCTGGATTACGCATTTCAACCGCGGCGGCATTGAGGCAGCTGGCATCTCCGCAACGGGTGGCTCCGCGAAAAAAGTCGCCGTCTCCTTGATTGAACAGGCGGCCAAGCCCAAGGTGGACGCGCTGAAGCAAAAGGGCATCAACAAAGTGATTCGCGCGATGATCGTCGGCATTCCAAATGTCGGCAAGAGCACGCTAATCAATCGCATCGCGGGGCAAAACCGCGCGGAGGTCGGAGACAAACCCGGCGTGACCCGCGGCAAACAATGGGTGAAGATTACGCCGTATCTGGAGCTGATGGATACGCCCGGCATGCTATGGCCAAAGCTGGAGGATCAGGAACTCGCCAAACACCTCGCGTTTTTAGGCTCCATCAAAGATGAAATCATGGACAGCGAAGAACTTGCGCTCGACATGCTCGCGCTGTTGCAGGCAATTTCGCCCGCACAACTCAACGAACGGTATAGTAAACTCATGCCGGAGACGCCGAGAGAAGACCTGCTCAAGGCGGTTTGCCTGAGTCGCGGGTTCCTGCTGCGCGGGGGAGAGCTGGATACCGAGCGCGCCTCGCACGTGGTGCTGGACGAGTTTCGCGCGGGAAAAGTCGCTCGCGTGACGCTGGAGCTGCCGGAGGCGGGAAAATGACGCGCACTCCGGAGGCGGAGCGGTTGCAAGCACTCGCGGTACCGGATCGCGCGCTCTGGGAACAGAGTGGTGTCGTGCTCGCGGGAATGGACGAGGTGGGCAGAGGCCCACTTGCAGGTCCCGTCGTCGTCTGCTGCGCCGCAATGCCAAGGGAGCCGCTAATTTCCTACGTAAACGACTCGAAAAAAGTCAGTGAAAAGCGCAGGGAAGCGCTCTATCCGATCCTGTCCGAAACCGCGTTGGGCTATGCCACCGCATGGGTCTACCCGGACGTGATCGACAAGATCAATATTCTAGAGGCAACGCGGCGTGCCTTTGCGGAAGCGTTTGAACGGATGCCGATCGTGGTGACGGATGTGCTGATCGACGCGCTGACGGGGTTGAACATCTCCGCGCGCCAGCACCCGATCATTCACGGCGACGCGCTGAGCTACAGCATCGCCTGCGCCTCGATTATCGCGAAAGTGCAGCGTGATCATTATATGATCGAGCAGGATGCGCTCTATCCGGAGTACGGCTTTGCGCAGAACAAGGGTTACGGAACCGCGGAACACATCGCCGCTCTGAGAAAACACGGCCCCTGCCCGATTCACCGCAGGAGTTTCATCCGGAGTTTTGTATGAGTACGACGTCGGTAGGCAGAGGCGGGGAAGCGCGCGCTGAGGCGTATCTCGAGGAGCAGGGCTACAAGCTCCTGCGCCGGAACTACCGCAGCGGGCCGAGGGAGATCGACCTGATCATGCAGGTTGGCTGTACGGTGGTGTTCGTCGAGGTCAAGTCCCGAACGCAAACGGACTACGGCACGCCCGCGGAATTTGTCACACTCGCAAAGCGGCGGATGCTGACCCTCGCCGCGCAAGGTTATCTGCTTGAGATGGAGTTGACGGATGTCCCGGCGCGGTTCGACGTGGTGGAGGTTTATCTTGGCACCGGTAAGGTGCGGCACATCGAAAACGCGTTTGACGCAACCTGACCGCGCAGCGCTAACGCAGGCATCAACAAAAATAAGCCTCTGACACAAAAATGACAAGCTCAAGCCGCATCACCGCGGTTGAGCTTTTTTTGGTTTGTGATATACTGTTTGGGAATTCATTGACCCTTTATAGGATGTGGAAAGGATACGTTTGTGCGTAAACTGCTGACAATCCTGCTGTTCGTATGCCTGCTGAGCGTACCCGCGCTGGCACTAGCCGAAAACGCGGATCAAATCACGGGCGACGAGTTGCTTTATAACGGAGACTTCTCCCTGCATGCCGAGAGCGCACCCCTGCCCGCGGGCTGGGAACTCAGCGCGTACCAGAACGACTCGAACGGCGTCAGCGCATCGGTCGCGAGTGAAGACGGCATGACGCAGATCGTTTTGACCAACAAAGTGGCAAACGACGCGCGCGTGACGCAGGAAGTCAGCGTCTCGCCCAACACGATCTATCGCCTGAGTGCGGAGATTCGCACAAGCGACGTGGAGAACGGCACAGGCGCAAATCTCTCGATTGACAACTATCCTATCGATGGTACGTATTGCTATTCTGACAATCTATTCGGTTCGGATGCCTGGCGCACTGTTTTGCTGTATTTCCGCACGGGGCCGGAGCAGACCAAGGTTTGCGTAGCACTGCGCCTTGGTGGATACGGCACAACAGCGATCGGCACGGCGGAGTTTCGTAATGTGTCGATGATGGAGTGCGTCTCCACCGACGCGCACATCGTCAACCTCGCGACTGAAAACGGCACGATCTCCAGTCAAACCGACGCAAGCACGGCGGAAACATCCAAGGCGACGGCAAACGATCCGCTGTATCTCGCGGTTGCGTTTACGCTGGTGTTTGCCGCAGCGTTCGTTTGGCTTTATCGTAATGAGCTTCGATACAAATCCCGCATGCTGGAGCCATTCAATAAGTCGCTCTTTGTGTTGATTGCGATCCTCGTTGGCGCGTTTATCCTGCGCGTGATACTTTCCCTGATCTTCTTTGGCCATCCAACGGACATTGGCTGCTTTATGGCATGGGGCAACATGGTTGTGGAGCTCGGGCCGTCAAACTTCTATACCAGCGGGGCGTTTGCGGACTATCCGCCGGGATACATGTACATTTGCGGAGCACTTTCCGGCCTCTGTAAGCTGCTGAATATTCCATATGGCTCGGACGGCATGGCGTTGCTCTTCAAAATGCCGTCTACCTTTGCCGAT
>JBDKRF010000236.1:0-8401 GCA_039683525.1 Clostridiaceae bacterium | reverse complement strand
GCCAGTCAGCTTGCCATTGACCATCTCAACCAGCGCGTAGGCTGCAACGCGGCCCACATCGATGGGGATCCAGAGGAACATGTACGGGCAGGCAACGTTGCCAGCGCCCATGAATTCCGCCATTTCGGAAGGGAGGCCGAGGCCGGTCACGATGACTTTGCCCTGGAGGCCGGCATCGGTGATGACCTTGGAGGCAGCGGCGATACCGACGGTGGTCGGCGCGCAGATGACTTTCAGGTTCGGGTAGTTCTGGAGCAGAGCCTGGGTCTGGTCGACGGACTTCTGATACTCGTCATCGCCGTAAGCAACTTCCACGAGGTTCAGCTTGCTGTACTTGTCGCCCTTCATGATCTCTTTCTGAGCTTCGATCCAAGCATTCTGGTTGGAAGCGGTAGACGTTGCGGACAGGATTGCCCAGTCGCCTTCGCCTTTGGTCAGATCAAGTACGGCATCCGCCAGCGCCTGCGCAACCTGCTGAACACCAGCCTGGTTGATGTGGGTCAAGCGGCTCGCCGGGTTGACAGAGGAGTCAAGCGAGACGACCTTGATGCCCGCGGCCATCGCGGCCTTGAGCGCGGTCTCCAGCGCGTCTTTGTCGTTTGCCGCAACAGCGATACCGGAGACGCCCTGCGCCACGAGCTCGTTGATCAGCGTGATCTGGGCTTCCGCGGTGATCTCGGCCGGGTGCTTGATGATCGCCGTGTAGCCGGCTGCCTTGATGGCTTCTTCAAAGCCGGAGGCTTCTCTCTCGTTGTAGGGGTTACCGGCAGACTTCGTGATAACGGCATAAGTCTGTGCTTTGTCGCCAGCCGCGGGAGCAGCGGCCGCCGGAGTTGCCGCGGGCTGCGAGCACGCAACCAGGGCAAACACCGTCATTAGGCAGAGGACGATAGCAATCAATTTCTTCATGTTTTGATTCCCTTCCTTTAATTTGATTTATATGAACACCACTTGGTGGACATATCACGTTGTAGCGAATAATTTGATTTATATGAACACCATTTTGTGAACATATCACGTGTAGCGAATAATTTGATTTATATGAACACCTTTTGGTGAACATATCACGTTGTAGGAATAATTTGATTTATATGAACACCATTTGGTGAACATATCATGGTGTACCGAAACGCAGCTTGTGCCCCGTCGTTTTCCTGTTTTAGGGATTAGGAGCCAAGGCCCCGTGTTTCGGCGCGATTTGTCGCTTCTTGCGGCCCCGCTGTCAATGCGGGGCGTTGTCATGTGTGCTGGTCGGTCGGGTATGTTGTTCGGAAATCGTCTCTGGATTTGTGTGTTCTTAGCAGCTCTTTGCACTCGTCTTGGAAAGCTGAGTCACGCTCCTCTGTACACGAATGTTTGGGATGGTGACGACGATGATCAGGATTGCGCCGATGATCATCAGAATGGTCTGAGAGTTGACGTTGATTAAGCCTAAGCCGTACTTGAGTAAGCCGATCGTAAAGATCGAGATCACCGTGCCGGGGAAGTTGCCCTTGCCGCCTGCGGTGGAGATGCCGCCGAGCACGACCATCGAGATCGCCTCCAGCTCATATCCGGTTGCGATATCGAATCGCACCGTGCCCATCCAGCTTGCGTAATAGATCGCGGAGATGCCGCAGACGAAGCCGACGAGCGTGAAGCAGATCAGGCGGATGGCCTGCACGGGGATGCCGGAATAGCGCGCAACCACGCGGTTGTTGCCGATTGCGTAGAGATAGCGGCCGAATGTCGTCTTATGCAGTACGAATCCGAATGCCACCGCAAGCACGCAGAAGATGATGAAGATATACGGCACTGCGCCGAGTCTTGCGTAATAAAGGTTATAAAACCAAGTGACGTTCTGCAGTCCGCCCGTGCTCTGGGAACCCAGAATCATCTCCGCAATGCCGCGATAGAGCGTCATGGTGCCGAGGGTAACGATCATAGAAGCAAGCTCGGTGAACTTCGTGAGGATGATACCGTTGATGAGTCCGCAGAGCGTGCCGCACAACAGTGCGATCACCACCGCGACGCCCATCGGAAGCCCCGCATTATACGAAACTCCGAGCAGTGTCGCGCTCAGGGCAACCGTGGAACCGACGGAGAGGTCGATGTCTCCCAATACGAGAATATACGCCATCGGGAACGCGATAAAACCTTTGACCAGAAATGTGCTGATCGCGGTAAACAGGTTCGCGGCGTTGAGATAATTCTTCGAAATGCTCGCGTTCATAATGTTTACGACAATAAACAGAATGATCAGAAGCGTTTCCCAGCGAAGGAAGAGGGATTTGATCGATTTTTCTTTCTCTATGATGATGTTGCGTTTTACCTGGGTAGACATAATCAGATCTCCCTCTCTTTCAGGGCATTTCTACGCATTGCGCGCTGGGCGAGCACGTTGATGATGATTGCGGTGAGGATGATCAGGCCCTTGATCGCGGTCTGCCAGAACTGCGAAACGCCAATGAGCGGAAGCGCCTTGCCGATGACCGCCATGGTCAGCGCGCCGAGCAGTACGCCCACGACGCTGCCCTGCCCGCCGTTGAGGCTCACACCGCCGATGACGCAGGCCGCGATGACGTCCATCTCCATGCCCATGCCCATATCGCTCTGTGCGCTGGCATAAAGCGCGGTGTACATGGCACCCGTGAGTCCCGCGAATGCGCCCGCCATGCTATAGACGACAAACTTGATGCCGTTGATGTTGATACCACTGACCGCCGCTGCTTCCGGATTGGAACCCACCGCGTAGATTCTGCGGCCAAAGCGCGTCCACTTCATGATCACGAAGAACACGGCGTAGCAGACGATCGTGATGAAGACGAGGTTGTTGACCAACCCGAAGGAAAGCGTGTTCGTCTGCGCAAATTGCTTAAACCCGCTCTGGAACTGATAGGCCGAAACCCATCGGCTGCCGGAGACGATGTAGGTCGCCCCGCGGAAGATATTGGTAAGCCCCAGTGTCGCGATGATGGGAAGCACCTTGCCCTGCGTGATCACGGTGCCAACCAGCATGCCGCACAGCATGCCGATGCCAACGCTCACGAGGAACATCACCAGTGTAGAGGAGTAAATCCCGTCCCGCATCATCAGCGACGCGCACATGCCGGAAAACGCCAGAGAGGACGCGACGGAGATATCGATCCCGCCGATGAGCAACACGCTCATCATGCCCAGCGAGAGCGTAATGGTCGTGGAGTAGTTCTTGAGCATTTCGTTGATCGTCTTCGCGGTTAAGAACGAATTGTTGCGCAGCTGGATGGCGACGCAAAGGATCGCCAGAACCAGAAACAGGCTCAGCTCTCGCGAGCTCTTTAGCTTCTTAAACAAGCTCTTCATTTGGCTTTGCATACTCACTCTCCCTGCGCTGCGGCGGTGTGGTGGCTGTGTTTGACCATAGCCAGCTCAAGGATGACTTCCTGCGACGCGACACCGCGGCCGAGTTCGCCGGTCATTCTTCCGTCACACATGACATATACGCGGTCGCTCATGCCAAGGATTTCCGGCATTTCGGAGGAGATCATGATGATCGCGAGTCCCTGCTTGGCAAGGTCGCCCATGATCTCATAGATGGCGGCCTTTGCGCCAACGTCTACGCCCTTGGTGGGTTCGTCCATGATCAAGAGCTTGAGATCGCTCCCGAGCGCCTTAGCGACGACGACCTTCTGCTGGTTTCCGCCGGAGAGCGAGCTCGCCTTGTCGAAGATCGTGACCGCTTTGACGTCCACGCTCTCCGCGAGCGTCTTGGCGGCGGCGTTTTCCACCTTTTCATTGGTGACGTGCCGCTTGGTATATTTGCGAAGCTCCGGCAGCGTGATATTCGCGCCGATGCCCCAATCCAGAATCAAGCCGCACTCCTGACGGTCTTCGGTGAGAAGGCCGATGCCGCGGCGCATGGCGTCCTGCGGTTTCCGAACTGTAATCTCTTCGCCCTCAAAGTAGATCTTGCCGGAATCGTAATGCTCGATGCCAAACAGTGTCTGCATAACCTCGGTGCGCCCCGCGCCGACGAGGCCGGTAAAGCCCACGATCTCTCCCGCGTGAACTTCAAACGAAACATCGCGGAAATATCCCGCGCGGCTAAGGTTTTCCACACGGAGCACCTCTTTGCCGATCTCGACCTCAGGCTTGGGAAAGAGCTCTTTGATTTCGCGTCCAACCATCGCCTTGATCAAATCCGGCGGTGTGATTTCGGAAACGTTGTAGGTGCCGATGTAGTTCGCGTCGCGGAAGACCGTCACGCGGGAAGCGAGGCGATACATGTCCTCCAGGCGGTGCGAGATGAAGATGATCGACTTGCCGTCGTCCCGCAGCTTCTCGCTGATGCGGTAAAGCTCTTCCGATTCGCTTCTGGTCAGCGCGGCTGTAGGTTCATCCATGATGATGATCCGCGCGTCTGTCGAGAGCGCCTTTGCGATCTCAACCATCTGCTGCTGCGCGACCGATAGCGAGCTCATCAACGCCTGGGAGGAGAATTCTGCGTTCAACCGCTTGAGTAGTGCGTCCGCACGCTGATGCATCTCTTTCCACTGAATGAATCCGCCCTTGACGGACTCGTGGCCCATGAAGATGTTTTCCGCAACGCTCAGGTGCGGATAGCTGGTCACATGCTGATAGATCGCGGCAATGCCCGCGCGCTGGGCGTCCAAAGGAGATTTAAATTCCACCTTCTTGCCGTCGAGGAACATCGTTCCGCCCTCGGCGTGGTGAACGCCGGTAATGACCTTGATAAACGTCGACTTTCCTGCGCCGTTTTCGCCCATGAGCGCGTGAATCTCGCCCGACTTGAGCTGAAAGTTCACACCGTCCAGCGCTTTGACGCCCGGAAAGATCTTCGTGATGTTGCAAAGCTCGAGTATGTAGTCCGACATGGTATTTCCTCCGAGATCCGTGGAAAAATCTTGTTGCACGATTTGTGGCGGCGCTCAGCCGTGCAGAAACACCTGCCGGAGCATCTGCGGTTCGCCCGTCTGCGGGTCGGTCGCCATGATCATCACGTCTTTCATATAGACGTTCCAGCGGGCGACGACTTCACTCTCGCGCTGTACTTTCGCGGCGTAGGCAACGCTATCACACTCATAATAGCCAAACAGCTCGTCTCCAACGCTCCAGATCGTATAATTGCGAATCCCCGCGTCGTTGAGCACCTGCGTCATCTCCGGCCAAATCTCATCGTGCCGGCGAATATACTCGTCCAGCATGCCGGGAAGGATATATGCTTTCCAAGTGAAACGTTCCATTTTTTTGCCCTACTTGAATTAGATTGCAGAATATTGGTATGATAGTAAAGATGGTTCAGTGATTGCCGGTTGGCAGTATGATACGTGTACTTCTTTGAACTTACTCGTTAATTGATCTAATAATACTAGAATATCCGTTATAATGGGCATTGTCACTTTCCAGTGTTGGCGTATCATTACGGTATCTTGACAAGGAGGAGCGCATGACTCAGGTTTCATTAAGCTATCAGCTCGATCTGGATGAGCATTCCATTTGGATCACCGCAACTCCCAGCCAGGTCGCAAAGGGTTCCATCGTATATGTGCAGGAACTCGGCGATTTCATCGCGGGGAAAAATTACTATACCCGCAGAGCGAATCTGCCTTCCTATCTGATCAAATATTGCATCTCCGGCGAAGGATTACTGGATTACGAAGGCAATGTTTACACGATCAAGCCCGGGCAATTGTTCTGGATCGACTGCGAAAAGCCGCAATACTACCGAACATCTCCCGAAAAAGGCAACTGGCGTATCCTCTGGGTGCATTTTTACGGGCAGACCGCGCGGGCGTATTACGAGTTGTTTCTCGCTCAGAATAGCGGCGGCGCGCTGATGAATATCGACGCCGATGTCGCCGTGCGCAGTACGCTGGAAAACCTCATTGCCCTCTACAAAAACGGGGACAACAACCTGCTTGACGACGTACAGGCTTCGGGGCTTCTCACCATGCTCATGACCCGCTGCATCAGCGCGGCCTCCAATCAAAAGGATGCGAGCAGGCTGCCGGAGTACATCGTTGACGTGCGCTCCTATATCAACGCGCACTACACCGAGCAGATTACGCTGGATGTGCTGAGCAAAAAGCTCTCGATCAATAAATTTTACATCCAAAAGCTCTTCAAGCGCTATATGGGTCTTTCTCCGAACGAATACCTGATCCAAACGCGGCTGACCCGCGCAAAGCAGCTACTCAGAACCACGAAGACCTCGATCAGCCAGGTTTCGATGGATGTCGGCATCTCGAACATCGGGCATTTCATCAGCCTCTTCAAGCAGCATGAGGGAATCACGCCCGGCGCGTATCGCCAACGGTGGTACCAAGGCAGCGAACCCGCGCCGTATGAGACCATGATGGATTGATCTCCAATTTGGATATCTTGCACTTTTTCTTCGGGATGATCCGCGCTTTACGGACCATCCCGAAGTTGTTTTTTTACTTCTGCATACACTTGAGCAGATACTGTTCCGCCTTCGGGTTCCAGAGCCCGTTACTGGCTTTGACGAGGCGGTCAAGCTCGGCAAACATTACGTCCGTCTTGCCCTTTTCCGCGAAGTCGCTAATCGCGGTCAGCGGCAGGTCGATCTGCGTGTAGATCAGCTTCTTTCCGCCGGGAATCTTCGGCAGGTTCGCCGTCGTCTCCGGCACACAGTCGAGGCCGCCGATATGCGTAATCATCGCGGCGGGGTTGAGTTTGCCCGCGTTCATCATGAGGATCGCTTCGCGCATGTCGTCCGTGTTGCCGTGGCTGGTTGCGGCAAGGTGCGTGCGGTTGTAATGCACGTTGTAGAAGTTCATCGTCGCGGAAAACGCGGTGTCGCCGGGACCCGCGAAGAAGTTGAGGCAGCCGTCCACCGCGAGGATCGCGTCGCTCTGCTCCACGATCGGCTTCACCGGCGCAAAGCAGATCACGTCGTCGTAGCCGTCCCCGCCGGAGATCGCTTTGAGGGTTTCGACCGGGTTTTCGAGCTTGCCCGTGTTGACATAGTGCAGCTCAATGCCGCAGGCCTTTGCGTGCTCGACCGAATAGATGCTCTCGGCTCTGGCCAGTCTCGCGTCGTCGATATCGGTCACGACGAGCAGGCTCGGCTTGCGGTCGCAGTGCAGTGCGTAGTCGATCGCTCCCAGCCCCATCGGGCCGACGCCCGCGAGCAGCGCCATCTTGCCGCCTTCCACAATGCCCATATCGTGCACATATTCGCCGTCACGGGTGTGGTACATCGCGTGGAACGTGCCGATGATGCAGCTCATGGGTTCCGCGAGAGAGCCGTAAAAGTAGACGTCGCTGTTGTAGGGAAGCAGACAGTCCATTTGCAACGTTTCCCACGGGATATTGACGTAGGTCGCGTCGCCGCCGCATTCCTTGTAGGAATAGCCGGGCGCATTGAGTGAGCCTTTGTAGGAGTGCGCGGGCTGAATGACAAATCCGTCGCCCTTCTGGAATTTGTGTGCCCAGTTCTTGCCCACTTCGTCGATGATCCCGCAGAACTCGTGCCCGATGATCGTGGGGTTGGTCGCAACGTCGTCCGGTACGCGCTTATGTGCCGCGCCATGCTGGAGTGCCTTGTAGCTGCTCATGCAGAGGCTGTCTGAGATGACCTTGCAGCGCACGCCGTCGTCGCCAACGGGGCTAAGCTCAAACTCTTCCAATCGTAAATCGTGCGCGCCATACAGGCGAACCGCTCTCGTTTTCATGTAATTACTCCTTTATTTGCCGTTCTCGTGCCGAATGAGTTGCCACGTGTTTTCGATCAAATTCGAAAACTGTTCTTCCTTCATCTTCTCGATGACAAACCTCTGTCGCGGTGAATTGATGTCCTCGCCGCTGATTTGAAGCATATTGCAGCGGTCGCAGAGTATTCTGAGGCGCTCGATCTGCGCCTGCGTGTTGCGCGTGGGCATATACGTCACCGCGCGGATGCCCGCGTGATTAATTACTTCGAATAATTCGTCGAGATAGTCGTCCTCAAACTTCTGCGCCTTCTTGTCACCGGTCACGCTCGCCGTCACGTCGCCCAGATACGCATACGCGAGGATGCCTCCGACTTCGCCCGCGAATCGGACGATTTCGCTTAAGCTTGGACATTCGTCCGTCGCTGGAATAAACACCTTCGGGATACAGTCTTTTTTCAGCGTTCCAACGAGATCATATTCCGCGAGCATGATCTCCAGCTCGCTTGCGCCTTCCGGCAATCTCGCTTTGCCAAGCTTGAGTAGCTGTCGCGCGAGCGCCAGCATGAGATGCCGCTCCGTTACGCTTCCGCCCTCTGCATATTGCGAGAGCGGCAACACGTCGCGGTCGAAATCGAGCGAAACGCCATTCGCCGCGTAGAGCTCGTTGATCCGCGCGACCATCTTGCGATTGCGCGCGTTGCGTCTTTCGCGCAGCGGCGCAAAATACGCCTGCACGGTTTCGATGT
>JBDKRF010000235.1:0-3548 GCA_039683525.1 Clostridiaceae bacterium | reverse complement strand
GCGGAGAGCTTGAAGGGTGTGTGCATCTTTCCGCGCGTGGGGTCCCCGCTGCAGAATACAACAAGATACCCGCGGGCTGGAATCACAGCGCCCTCGGGGAATGTCCATTTCGCGGCGGAGATCAGCTCGTCGGTCAAACCAAAACCGGAGATGTCCAGCGGGGCGTCGGTGTTGTTATACACCTCAATCCAATCGGGAAAGTTGCCGGTTTCGTCCGGCACAGATCCCTTATTGCTGCTCATCACCTCGTTGATCTCGGCCTGACCGAGGTTCGGGTTATCGACTTTTCCGCCACCCTTTGTTAAATAAAGAATGAGCGCAACCACGCTAACGGCAAGCAGTATCGTCACGAGCAGCTTACGCGCGCCGGATGCTCTCCTTCTTCGTTTGGCCATGAATTGGTGCTCCTTTCGCAAAACCGCAACTGTGCAATTTCGCAACGTCTAGTGTACCATAAGCCCGATGCCATGCCAATGATACCCCATGATTATTCACAAAATGTCCGAAATATCAACGTATTCGCTTCACAGGTCGATTTTCGCCGAATTCTGCGTTTTTCACCCGTAAGGCAAGTGTAGCGGCTTACAGTATGCCCAGCAGAACCACCGCGACGACAAGCGCCACGCTCAGGAACACGCCGCCCAGAACGATAAACACACGGGTAAAGGTCTTCATCTGCCGTGCGTCTTCTTCGATATAAACGCGCCCGATATTCTGCGGATCGTAATACACGCCTACGCTCTGGCCTACGAGCAGGTTGCTGTTGCCGGAGTAGTTGGATACGTACTGCATCGGCTTTCCATCGATTTGGAAGCTATACACCGCGCGAAGGCCGTTTGAACCAAACTGTGTCTGCATGGCGCTGACCGTTCCTTCGGCATAGGCGGTGCACTGGCTGCGCTTGCGGTTGATCGAGGCGCTGATTGCAAGGCCGACGAGCAGAAAGATCAACCCCAGCAGGCCGAATGTGCCGGAGAAGATGATCGTAAACAACTGCGCAAATGTAATTCCGGTATCGGGGATCATCACGCTCATGGGTTACTCCTGTCAACACGATTCACTCGCGTCATTCTTCTGTCTTTTCCTGCGAAACGGGTTCTCCGCTTCGCAGCTTCTCACGCCGCTGGTGGTTTTCGAGTATCTTTGCTTCCTGTCCCTGATCGGACGGGATGTAGTATCGCCTGCCCTTCAGCGACGGCGGCATATACTCCTGCTTGACCCAGTGGCCGGGGAAATCGTGCGGATAGAGATATCCTTTGCCATGGCCGAGCTTGCTAGCGCCCGCAAACGACGTATCGCGAAGATAGACCGGAACCGGCTCGTCAAAGCTCGTCTCCGCGTCAGCCGCGGCACCCATCAGCGCCGTGACCACACTGTTGCTCTTGGGGGACTCGCAGATGAAGATGATCGCCTGCGTCAGCGAGAGCCGCGCCTCCGGAAGGCCGATGTGCTCCAGCGCGTCCGCCGCGGCGACCGCCTGCACCATCGCCTGCGGGTTGGCGAGACCTACGTCCTCGCTCGCGTGCGCGATGAGCCGTCTTGCGATGATGCGCGGATCGACCCCTGCGTAAAGCAGACGCGTAAACCACGCGATGGCGGCGTTAGAATCCCCGCCGCGGAGGCTCTTGCAAAACGCGGAGAGCATATCGTAAAAGAGCTGCTCGTCGCACTTAATCACTTTCTTCTGGCTGGACTCGGCGGCAATCTCACGCGTAATGCGGATTTCGCCTGCTTCGTTTTGCGCGGTGGTCAGTACCGCGAGCTCCAGCGCGTTGAGGGCGTTGCGGCAGTCTCCGTTTGCGATGGCGGAGATGGTATGCAGCGCCTCCTCCTCCAGCACGACCGGCAACTTGCCAAAGCCGCGCTCTTCATCGTGAAGCGCGTTCGTAACCGCCTGCTCGACGTCCGCGTTTGTCAACGGGTAAAACTGAAATACGCGGCAACGGGAGACGATTGCGCTCGTCATCGCGATCATCGGGTTCTCCGTCGTGGAGCCGATGAAGCGGATAATGCCCTTTTCCAGCGCGGGCAGCAGCGAGTCGCTCTGCGTCTTGTTCCAGCGGTGGCACTCGTCCAGCAGCAGATAGGTCGGCTGGCGGTAGAGCCTGAGCCGTTGCTCCGCCTCGTCCACGATGACGCGCAGCTCCTTGACCCCCGCCGTAACGGCGTTAAGCTTGACAAACGCACCGCCGGTTACGTTGGCGACGATGGCGGCAAGCGTGGTCTTACCCGTGCCCGGCGGGCCGAAGAAGATCGACGACTGCAACCGATCCGTGAGGATTGCGCGGCGCAGTAGCTTGCCTTCGCCTACGATATGCGTTTGCCCGATGAATTCATCGAGCGTACGCGGGCGCATGCGGTCCGCGAGCGGGGCGTTCTCCTCTATTTGCTTTTGAAACAAGTCTTCCATATGATTCTGCTCATTCTTTTGTTGTGTCTACGCCGGTGTTACGCCTCCGGCAGCTCGCGAATCGCGAGGATATCGCTGATGGATCTTCCGTCGCGAAACGGGACATTGATCACACTGTCCCGCGCCAGCAGTACGCTGGATTGTCCGCCATCCATATTATATGCGCTGGTAAGGCCAAGGCTCTGGCAAAGTTGGGACAGCTCTTCCATCGTCATGCCGCCTGACTCACTCGATCTGCCGTCCACAGTGATAAAAGCGTAATGCCCGGGTTCATAATAGCCGAGCGCGGTTCGCGGGTTCGCCGCCTGAACGCGACTGCGAAACTCGGTCTTCGCCTGTCCGTTTTCGTCCAGCAGGGCCGGTCCGAACACCCAGGTTTGATACGCGTTCATGCCGGAAAGCTGGTCTTTCGTCAGCGTTTGATAGTCATAGGTCGCGAGCACACCGTCGCTTTGCAGCACGGCGATATCCCAGTCCTTCGTGACGTGATCCAAGAAAGTCTCACCGTTTCGCACCACGGGGCCAAAGAGGTGGATCGAGTAAAAATCCCCGTTCATGGCGACCACGCCGCCGTCGATTCGATCGAAGATTTTGCGGACGGACTCCCCGCCTCCGCGGAATTTCTGCCCGCTAAACGCGGTGACAAAGCACGAAATATCCTGCACATAGACGTCGGCAACGTGATAGTTGCTGTCCCCCATACGGTCGGAGAGAATGTGTACGGAGACGTTTTCACTCTTGTAGTTTCCCGTGCCGTCATTTTGCGTGCCCGTATAGGAGAAGTGGTCAAACAGCTTCTCACTGCACAGTCCGCTGGACACGCGCTCGCCAAAGGTGACCCAGTTCGAAATGCCGCCGCAAGCATAGAACAGCGCCGCGCGCGCATCTACCCCGTCGATCTGCCCGTTTCGCGTGAAGTCCAGCTCCGGGCTTGTCTCTTCGGAGAGTTTCGCAAACGCGATGCCGCGCAGCATCACCGCGGCATCCGCAGCGGTCGTTCTGTCCTGCGCGGTCATGCTGCCGGGTGCTGCCGCTTCCTCCGCAAAAGCGGACGCCGCAGCGGTAAACGCTGCAATGAGCAGCATGAGCGGCAAACAAATATACAGGAATGTCTTCTTCTTCATTCGGGTAAACGGTT